>CANQCM010000040.1 GCA_947589625.1 uncultured Alphaproteobacteria bacterium | reverse complement strand
CCTGAATATGGGCTGGATTGAAATTCAGGGTGAAATTGACCAGCGATAAAGAACGGGTGATCGCGCAATTCAATCATTTCTGGCAATTTGCCGTTAGGACTGCGTCCAGAAATTATCATGCCATGCGCCGCTAATCGCTGTTCCAAACCTATATTCATTTCATACCGATGACGGTGTCGTTCTGAAATTTCCAGCGCGCCATAAATCCGGTGCGCTAATGTATCAGGACTTATCACACACGGATATGCGCCCAATCGCAAAGTGCCACCCATGTCGGCGGCGTCATGGTCTGGCATAATGTCAATTACAGGTGTGCATTTGTTGTTGAACTCGGTAGAATCTGCATCAGAAATGCCCAATACATTTCGCGCAAATTCAATCACTGCAACCTGCATACCAAGGCATATTCCCATGTACGGTATTTTATTTTCACGCGCATATTGTGCGGCGGCAATTTTACCATCAACCCCACGCGCACCAAAGCCACCTGGCACTAAAATCCCATCACAATCAGACGCAATGTCAGGGGTAAATTTTTCTGCATCTATTTTTTTAATTTTTACATGCACATTGTTTTGTATGCCTGCATGAAATAAAGCCTCGTTCAAAGATTTATACGCATCAGGCACATGAAAATATTTTCCAACCACACCGATATTTACAGTTGGCAAATCTGCGTTCAGATAATTTTCAATCTTTTGAAACTTATCCATATTTCCACATGCGTTTGGTAATCCAAAATGCGCCGCCATTATATCAAAGACATGTTGCGATTCGTATGCCAATGGAATTTTATATATATTATCTACATCAATTCCACTGATGACATTTTGCGATGGCATATTGCAGAACATACCAATTTTCGCGCGTTCGTCTGGGTCCAGCATTCGCGGTGTGCGCACAATCAACATATCAGGCTGAATCCCATTTTCCAGCAATTCACGCACAGACATTTGTGTTGGCTTGGTCTTTAATTCGCCGCTTTTTTCCAAATATGGCGCCAGTGTCAAATGCACAAACATAACATTTTTACGTCCGACATCATTCGCAAATTGCCGAATTGATTCCAGAAATATTTTGCCTTCAATATCGCCAACCGTACCACCAATTTCGCATACAACGAAATCAGTATTTGTTGGCGCGCCGATGTATTCTTTAATCTTGTTTGATACATGCGGAATCATTTGCACTGTCGCGCCCAGATAGTCGCCATGACGTTCTGCGTTTAATACGTCCCAATAAATTCGCCCACCCGACACAGAATCGTTTCGCGTCAGATGCGCACCAAGAAATCGTTCGTAATAGCCTAAATCCAAATCTGTTTCAAAACCGTCATTTGTAACATAGACTTCGCCATGCTGGAACGGCGACATTGTCCCAGGGTCTATATTCAAATACGGGTCAAATTTGCGCGCATGCACACTGTACCCACGCGATTGAAGAAGGGCGCCACAACTTGCCGCTGCGACGCCCTTGCCTAAACTCGATACAACACCACCAGTGATAAAGATATATTTTGCCATAAGTTGCCCCCTTATGGACTTTTATCATACGAAATTTTTCGTTGCGACGCAACAGAATAAATTCATATAATTTTTATATGAAAAAATTCTGGGATTCTCAATTTGGAAATCTGTTTTATTGGGTGCCAATTTGTCTGGCATTTGGCGCAGCGACCTATTTCATTATGCCAATTGAATTTTGTCCGCCATATGCGTGCGCGTTGGCGATTGTTGCACTGGTTTTGGCGTGTCTGTCTAAAATGCCGATTATTTTACGCGCAATATTCTTGTTTGTTTTTGGTTTTTTATATGCCGCCGCATTTACAGATTTTATTGCAACACCACAATTAAATCGCGATTTACGCGATATTGAAATCACAGGCGAAATTACAAACACAAACTTTACAGATACCCGTACACGCATATTCGTTCGTGTAAATGGGGCTGATATTGGCACAGACGCAAAATACGCAAATTTGCGTTTAACTGTTATAGACGAAAATGCACCACAAATCGGCGACACGGTGCGTATGCGCGCATCTATATTTGCGCCATCACCGCCAGATGCGCCTGATTCATTTGATTTCGCGCGGTGGTTATATTTTAATAAAATTACCGCCACAGGTTATACATCAGACATTAAGATTCTGTCGCACAGAGAATCAAACGGCGTTGCAGCATTGCGACATGCATTACATAAATATTCAAATTCGTTTTTATCAGATAGTCTTGTTCTGGGTTATAAAAATTCTGTGCCAGCCCCAGACAAACAAATCTGGACAGCAACTGGCATCGGGCATGTATGGTCAATCAGTGGTTTTCATATTACATTGGTTTCAGGTTGGCTGTTTATAATCTTTTATTCTATATTTCGTCTGATTGCACCGATAACAAGGCGTGTGCCTGCACGAATTCCCGCAACAATTTGTGCTTGGGCGGGTTTGGCATTTTATTTGATTTTATCGGGCGCAGATGTCGCAACAGTTCGCGCGTTCATAATGGCGTCATTGGTGTTTGTTGCGCTGATACTGGGGCGCAACGCAATTTCAATCCGTAATGTGTCAATTGCGTTTTGTGTAATATTCTTGATAAATCCACATTGCATTATGCAGGCAGGATTTCAATTGTCTTTTGCCGCGATATTTGGTCTGGTGTGGTTATGGGACACAATAAAACCAAAAATACCACACAATAAAATATTACGCGCGATTTATGCAACAGCTTTGACCACAATCACCGCAACTGTTTTCACTGCGCCTTTTACAGTATCTCATTTTCACGCATTGCCGTTATATGGTTTAGTGGGCAATTTGATTCTGTTGCCGATATTTTCTTTTGCAATTATGCCATTGGTTATGATTGGCACAATATGCGCCATTTTTGGTTTTAACGCACCGTTAACTTGGGCGCAGAATATTTATAATATCGCGTTTAATATCGCAACTAAAATTGCGAATCTGCCCATGGCAACCGTGCATATGCCAAATATTCCAACCATTACAATTGCGCTTATAATTCTGGGGCTGGCATGCATTGTTTTTATTCGCGCACGGCGATTGCATTATATGTTTGGTGGCACGTTGATTTTGTCTGGCGTAATAACAGCCGCGATTTATCCAAAACCTATATTTATGGCAACATCTGACCATGAATTAATCGGTGTGGTTCAAGACGGCAATTTGATGTTTAATAAATCACGCGCATCAAATCACTTTTTCACATTTGATAATTGGCGCGCTTTATCGGGCGTCGCGCCCACAACAACAAATCAGCGCATACGGGCAAAATCAGGCGTTTGGATTATGGACACGCCGAATTTTCGCATTGCGTATATCAAGCAATTTGTACCATTATCTGAAAACATAGAAAATTTATGCAATGATAATTCTGTGAAATATATTGTGTCTTATTTCAATGTGCATACCACACGATGTGCAGATAAAATTTTGCGAGGTGGATTTATAATTTACCCAAATGGGCGCGTTAAGTATACGCCGTCTAGTCGTCGGTGGCATAATCCGCAGAAATAAAATATAACCCACATGCAGGTGCAGTTGGGCCTGCGGCACTGCGGCGATGCGCAGCAAAGATCTCATCTATATCGTATGGTTTTCCCAAACCTATTTCAACCAAAGTTCCAACCATATTTCGCACTTGATGATGCAAAAATGAACGCGCGCCAAAATCAAAAAAGACTAAGTCGCCAGAACGGGTAATTTTTACATAATTCAATGTGCGTAATGGACTTTTGGCTTGGCATTGAGTGGCACGAAAACTGGTGAAATCATGATAACCAATTAATTTTTGTGATGCATCGAGCATACGGCGCATATTTAATTTACGCGGCACCCACCAAGCACGATTTTTATCAAGGACTGGTTGCGCACTGCGATTAATACATACATAACGATAATGGCGCATCGTGCATGAAAAACGCGCATTAAAATCATCGCCCACCACCACGCATGATAACACAGACACAGGTTTATCTGTCAGATAAAAATTCATTGCACGCATAACGGTATTTGCATCTATATCAGATTTCAAATCAAAATGCGCAACCATTCCAGACGCATGAACCCCAGCATCTGTGCGACCTGCGGCAACAATATTTGGACGCGCACCACAAAACGAAAAAATCGCATCGCGTAATATAGACTGCACAGACGGGCCTTGGCGGTTTTCTTGCCACCCAATCAGGTCTGTGCCGTCATATTCTAAAATCAATTTGTACCGTGTCATTGGCCGTATTTTATTTCTGCGCCACGTAATCCGTTCACAAAACTTTTCCAATCCATTGGATTTTTGCCAGCAGGTTGAACTTTCAAAATTTCAAATTTTCCGTCTTGAATTTTTGTCTGTAAAATTTTGACATCTATACCGTTTATTTTTGTCCGCCCACAACCCAAGGCGCGAATTTGATTATGAATTTGTGTGGGCGTATTTTGCCAATTTATAATTTCATCATCGCCAGTAAATTTTTGCGTAAATGTGGGTTCGCCCACTTGTGGCAATGCAACATAATCATTTGGCGCAGATAAATATTGCACCAACATTTTAGCACCAATTTCAGACACGCGCGATTCAATATCTGCGTTCGTATCATTTTCGCCAATTTCAAATTCTTGACGCATATAAACATCGCCAGCGTCTAATTCTGGAGTAATTTTCATCAAACATACCGCGGACGATTTATCGCCGTTATAAATCGCAGTGCGAATTGGCGATGGACCACGATATTTAGGCAATGCACTGGGGTGCACATTTATACATGGCGCAGACGATAAAACATTGTCACGCAAAATAACACCATATGAAACAACAACAACCACATCAGGCGAAAAATTATAATCAGAAACTTTTGTAAAAACGGGCAATCCGTGCGCCACCGCCCAATTATGCACAGGCGACGGGGTTAAAACTTGTTTGCGACCACTGGGTTTTGGCGCGCGTGTAAAGACTGCAATAATATTATGACCCGCGCGCAAAATTGCGTCAAACATCGGCACAACAAAATCATTTGTTCCCATTAATACCAGTTTCATTGTTTGTGCCTCCGCACTTTACGCATAACCATTTCGCGCCGAGCGCCTGACAAATAGTCTATGAACAGCACGCCGTCCAAATGATCTGTTTCGTGTTGCACAATACGTGCAGGCAGCCCAGACATTTGGGCTGATAATTCTTGTCCTGTTTCGTCAGTCCATGAAACAACCACAGATTTTGGTCGTGTCACATTTGCATAAACAGGCAGATCATCAGGCCCCAGTACAGACAGACAGCCTTCTTCCATAACAACCGTATCATCACTGCGTGAAATGATTTGTGGGTTTATCATTTTGAAAACTTGTTCCGTGTCTGGATTCATCATCACCAGAAAACGTTTCGTAATACCAACCTGAGGTGCGGCAAGCCCAACACCACTTTGTGCGCGCATCATTTGCACCATTTCGTCCATTGCAGATAACACATCAGGTGTAATATCTGCAACAGGCGTGCATTTTTCACGCAAAATCAAATCGCCACAAAGTTTCATTTGCAACATTTATAAATCCTTTTATAATAATTCTATCAAAGGAAAGACAAATGACAACCTATATTTTTGTGTTATTGGTAATAATTGTAATTTTGCAAATTATTATGATTATGCGCCGTCCGTCTGTGGATATAACATCACTGCGCGAAGATAATGCCCGTCTGCGCGAACGTTTGGCGGAACGTCTGGGCGCATTGACCCAAAACGCGCAAGAGTTAAAAAATATCAGTGGCGACATCGCAAATTTCAAAAATATTCTAATGGGCAACAAACAGGCGCGCGGTACATTTGGCGAACGCCAACTGGAAGATTTGGTTGCCGATATTATGCCACCTGAAACATATGAATTTCAATCTGTACTGGAAACAGGCGTCAGACCAGATTGCATAATTCGCCTGCCTTATCCCCCAGGCGATATGATAATAGACAGTAAATTTCCGCTGGAAAGTTATAATAAAATGCAATCTGACAATGACGGCATGTATCGCAAGCAATTTGAAATAGATGTGCGCCGTCATATTGACGCGATTGCTGAAAAATATATTATTTCTGGCAAAACCGCCGAATCAGCAATGATGTTTATCGCGTCTGAATCAATATTTGAAACATTGCATCGCGAATTTCCTGCAACCATAGAATATGCCGCGCGCCACCGTGTGTTTATTGTGTCGCCGTCAACATTGTGGGCAACATTGAACACAATTCGCGCAGTGCTGTCTGATATAAAAATAAAACGCGTTGCAGGCAAAATTAAACAAGAACTTGACGCGCTGTTATTGGATATGGCGCGTCTTGCCGACCGCGCTGGCAAAGTGCAACAACATTTTTCATCAGCCGCAACTGATATTGACCAATTGCAAACCTCAATAAACAAAATCACACCACGCGCCCAGAAATTGCGCGATATGGATTTTGGTGAATAGATTTATTTTCTGGATTTGTGGGTGCGTTTAGGGTGGCTTGTGCGTGCCAGAATTTCTTTTTCTTGGCCCAAGATTTTTTCTTCTTGGGCTTTGATTTTATCAAGCAATTCACCATTTTCGCGCGCCAGCTCGTCAACCTTGCGCCGTGTTTGTAATAACAATTCGTTCATTTTTTTAGTACGTTTGTTATTGGCAATATACATCACTGTCACACCAAACAGTGTTCCGAAAATACCACTGACAACATCATAAATTATATCAACCAATGCCATGATGACATTATATGTCATGCACAGATAAATATCATCAGGCTTGTTTTCTTAAACCTGTTTTGCGGTCAATCCAAACATGTTCTGTGGCAATTTCCATAATTGGCATATCAGATTTACTGTCTGAATACGCACGCACAACACGCGGCACGATTTTATTTTTACGCGCCCAGTTATCCATTGCAACAACCTTGTTTTTGCCCCAGCACAAAAATTTATATTTCCACGGGGCGTTTTCGTCCATTTGTGAACATAAAACCGCATCAAATTTCATATCAGAAACTAATTTTGGCACCAGATAATCAGGCGATGCAGAAATTAAAATTACAATACGTCCATTGGCATGTTCTGTGGCAACGCGTTCTGCCGCCCAGCCAAACCGTTCACGCAAATGCGCATCAATAAAATCTGGGGCGAAATCATGCACCATTTTCGGTGTGATAAATCGGCGCATTTTTTGACGCCACAAAATGCCTGCGGGATAAATCAGACGCATCACCCCAGCAACCGCCATAAGTGGCAAAAACAGCCACGGTCGCGCACTGTGGCGGAAACAGTATTTGGCAAATTCAATATTTGAATCGTGTGCGGACAATGTTCCATCAAAATCAAAAACGACAATGTCTTTTTTACTCAACATTTATAAACCTTTTGTTTCATCAGTGGGTCAGATTATAACAACAAAATACTTGCGCCGCAAATTATATATTGATAAGATTTTTATGTCAGCGAAGTTTTTTTCGTTGATGGGGTGTCAGAGCCCGTTCAGAAGCGTCGGAATAAAAACTTATTAGGGGCGCGTTTGCGCCTGTTTTTATTATCATGGCGAATAAAAACTCCTGAAACCGTTATGGTCAGGAGGGCGCGCGAATATATTGAATAAGCGGCACAATTCTTCTGATTGTTCTGAACCTCCTGACCACCAAATTTTTTGGTGGTTTTGTTTAACAACAAAAATACAGGAGTAAAAAACAATGAAAACAAAAATAATTGCTATTTTAACGGGGTGTATTTTAACCCATAATGTATGCAGTGCAACAACTTGTCTTGTTACATCTTCAGTACATGATAGTGCAGACTGTACCAATACATATTCCAGCACACCTTTATTTGATGATAATAATATGAATTGTAAAACAATTGGTTATTATTATGTCGGTTGCTATAATTCAAGTTATAAACCCAGCAGCTCTTCGGTCAGTACTATCGCAAGACCACCAGTACAAACACTTCCTGGGGATTGTGGTATGGCAACACAATGGTTGAGAATA
>CANQCM010000039.1 GCA_947589625.1 uncultured Alphaproteobacteria bacterium | reverse complement strand
AAATAAACTAGTGTTGTTTTGTGTGCGTGTTTTTACGCGCGTTCGCAATGTGCCATTGAATCATTGCGCGTTGCGTGTTGCGATTTAGTTTTGCATTGTTATGCGCCACCGATTTATCAATTTCAGAATTTATTTTATTCAGCGCGTCATAAATATTTTTCGTTGCGTTGATATTTATTTGATGGCGCGCAACAGTGTCAATATCGCATATTTCATCGCGATTTTTATCCAGCATAATGTGGCGCGATTGTTCTGGGCGATGTGTGGCAAAAATTTCGCACAGTGATTTAATAACAGGGTTATATGGATTTTTCCCAGACAAAAATGCGTGAATTTGCATTAATGCGTTATACCATGCCGCACCGCGCGTCATGCCGCGCAACCAATTGACCATTGCCAGATTGTCAAACAGGCGCATATATTGCGTGCGCAGAATGTCAGTTTGTTCAAGATTTTTTGTTTCCTGTTCCATTTCATTATTATTATAAGTTACCACCAATGACATTTCAAGTATTCTGTCAAGATATAAAGAATCTTTGACAATCTTCCTAGGAACTTGTACCCTTGTTCTTGGTTATATCGCCAAAACATACTGTTGCCAATAATGGGCGGTATGGGTATAACCCCCAGTCTTGCCAATAATGGGGGCTGTGGAAATCAACGAAACCAAGGAGAAAATAATGAAAAAATCGTTGAAAGTGGCGATGGCGGCGACCGTAATTGGTACGCCTGCAATGGCTGCACATGTTCCAGGGGTGATGAATTATTCTGCCCAGAACATGGAAAACCCACTGTATATGCCAGCACAAAATACTTTTTATTCCAAGTTGTCAAACAGTGTTATGTTAAAAATTGCTGATGATTCACGCGCACACAAATTGCGCAATCGTGACGGCAAAGTTGAATTTCCAATCATTCGTATTCAAGAAGAAATCGGATACGGTATCACAGACCGCTGGGCAATTCATGGGTCTGTGCAATATACGCACGATGACGATATTGACCGCACAGGTTTGTCTGCTGGTCGTATTGGCACAACATTTCGTATGCTGGAATTAGACAATGGTTTTGATTGGGACGTTTATGCAGACTGGCATTTGGGCGGCGTTGGTAAAATGCGCGGTCAGTTTAATATTATGAGTCTGCAACCCGCACAAGGCGTATTCCAATATGATAACTATTCAAATGGATTATGGGGATTCCATGTTGGTACCCGCATTGGTCAACACTGGACAGATAAATTGACCACCAGTGCATTTGTAGAAGTATTGCGCACATTTGGTTCAGACAATAACTTAATTCGTGTGCGCACAATGCCTGCGGCTATGACACAACTGGCGACTATGATGAAGACGTCATATTCTGCAATTTCAACAGATATGTCAAGTTTGGCAATGGCTATTCCATATGAAGTGTCTGTTGATATGAAATCAACAACCGAAGTTAATGCGGGTGCAAATGTGTTCTATCAATGGTCTGAACGTTGGTCGTCTGGATTGTGGTTCAAATATAATCACCATGCAGACCAAGGCGTTGAAAGCATCGCAACAGAACTGGGTGCCGCCGCAGCGTTGGAACCAATGTTCTTGCAAGCATTACATGACTTGAACGATGGTTTTGATGAATATATCATCGGTTTGTCAGTTGCAACACAATTGACAGATACAACTCAGGTTGCGTTGTATGGCGAATATACATTAGATACAGCCCATGCAATGAGCCAAAATGGCACAGACCTGAAGGCAGAAGTCGGTGTTCGTTTGAACTTTATGTTCTGATGACACTAAAATAAAAAATAACTTATATTGGACAAAGTCCCATCGCAAGATGGGATTTTTTTTGATTTTTGTCAACGCACTAAATGCTTTTATTATTTGTAAAGTTATGATATAATGTCCACAAAGGAAAGCGAATTATAATGAAAAAAATCGGCGTTTTTGCGGTTTCCGTGTTCGGCGCATTGGGTGCGTTTTTTTGCGCAAATGCGGCGTATCCTGTGTATAACGCGGCATATCCTGCGAATACGTACGTGTATCCAACGGGCAGTCCGAACCCTGCATCTGTTATTCAATTGCCATCGTCAAATTCGCGTGTTGTTGCAACATCTGGCGGTGTGCGAAATGTGGCGGCGGCACAACCAACCCGTGTTACGGGCGCATTGCCGCGCGTGGGTTCAAATGCAACAAATGCTGGTCGTCAATATTATCAGCCATCTGATTTTGAACGTTTGGCAGACAGTGGCATTTATGTCGGTTTGTCGGTTGGTTATTCGGCGTCTGTTATAGGTTCAATGACCGCAGATTATAAAAACGAAAGTGGCGGATTCTTGGCGCCTGGTGCGTTCAAAGATGCTGATTTTGATACAGACACAGTTATTCCATTACAAATTTCATTAGGTGCGGCAATCAATAATGATTTGCGTGCTGATTTTTCTTATACGCGTTATTCTGGAATCGGTTATCCTGTAACTGTGGAAACCGCAGACGGCGTTGGTGGTTATGTTCCAACGCAAAATGACGGTGGTGCAATAACATCTAATATCGCAATGGTCAATTTGTATTATAATGTTGATTCTTTTACAGGATATCTGGCGGGTGGCACATTGCGCCCGTATGTTGGTGTAGGGGCTGGTTTGGCATTGAATACCACCGCAGACTATGTTGTATATGACGGTTCTTTTTATTCTGAACAAGATCCCGGTCAAGCAGGGCAGGGCGAATTAACCGGTGTGTCTGATATTTATGGTTATCACAATGGTGGCACAACTGAACAATTAGCATTTATGTTCGAAGGTGGTATTACCACAGATCTGGGTGGTGGTATAAAAATGGATTTCTTTGTTCGTTATATGAACATGGGCAAGGTCAAAACATCGGGCAGTGTTGTTGTTTCGCAGACTAATTGGTATGGCGACGGATATCAAGGTGAATACCCAGACGATTATGATACTATTTCGCATTATACAGATTGGACAGAATCTGGTCGGTTAAGCACAATTGATATAGGTGCGAGATTAAGATTGCAATTCTAAAGGTTGCACCATGCAGGAGAGAGCATTTTTCAAATATTCTGTTTTTGCATTGGCTGTGGCAATGGGTGCGCCATTGGGTGCCCGCGGTGCGGTGCGTATTACTAATTCACCGCGCACAATGAATTATATGAATGGTGCAAATTACACAAATGTCGTAAATAGTAATACTGCGGTTAATACAACACCACAGATGGCAAATGTCCCAGCGGCAGAAACGGCGAACACCACCACTGATGTTGAATTACCAATTCGTGTTGCAAATCGCAATCTGGCAGATCAAATAAGCCGTGGTACGGCAAACATTACTGTTGCTGATTTGCAACAATGCGCATCAATTTACCCAGACGGCGAATTTGCATGGGACGCACCAACATTGGGCGTTGGGGCAGGTGGCGCGGCAACATGTGTTGCAGTTGTTGAACTGCGCGGTTATCAAATGGGCGCAAACGGCGAAGATGTTGTTTTTGCGCGTGCTAGTTTGCCATCGGGCAGTGCGGTTAAATGCAATATTTCTGAATTTCCTGAAACAACATATACCAATGCAGTTGGCGAAGTTGTCTTTCCTGCGGACACAGAACCCACAGTTGACGATGTTATCAGCGTAATGAACGATGAACAAAAGAAAAACGCAGGTTGGAAAATCGCAGCTGGTACAATTCTGGGCGGAATTGGCGGAAATATGATTGGTAAAAATGCACCTGGGCAGGATGGTTTGTTGGGTGGTGGTCGCGCCAAAACCAACAGTACTATTGTGGGCGCATTAACGGGGGGCGCGCTGGCGGCAGGTTCTGCATATACAGGCAAGGTCGCAGGCGATACAATTTTATCAACAGGTGTCAATGCCGCATTTGGCAGTGTTATTGGCAATGTATTCGGCGCAATGGGCAGTAATTCTGTATTGCGCGTTGAACAATGCAAGGTGCCAAATGAATCTGGCGGAACACGCGAAACATCGTGCCTGTATGGAATAATAGAAGTTTCTGCCGAAGACTATTTATCTGGCGACAAGGCAAATCACACATTGTTTTATAATATCAGTGGCGATAAACCATTGATTGACTGTGATGAAAATATGGAAAACTGTGAAACTGTAAATGAACAATTAACAAATATTGTTCTGGACGCATACAGCGATACCACTTTAGAAAAAGCAATATCAGAAGAATTTACCAAAATAAAAATAAATGGTGATAATCAATATTGGTTTGATGAAACCAGCAATGTAAACGATAAACACATGGTGCAGGGCGGTTCAAGTGCAAATGACGGCGGTATATATGCCAAGGTTACGCGGGCAAATAAAATTTCACAGACTTTTTCTGGGTTAATCGCAGATGTTTCTGATAAAGCATTAGGTTTGAAATTGTCTGATTGGATTAAATTGCGCGGCAATATTGATGTGTCAAAAATGTATCAGCGCGGCGGTAATGACACAGGCATTGTATTGCCTGCATTGCCAGACGGTCAGGCATATACTTTAGATATGTTCAAACCGTTATCTGTTGATGCCGAAGACGGCGGAATAATTGATTTCAGCAACCGTGCGCGTACAAAAGCCACACTGATTGGCGCAGGCGCAGGCGGTGCAATGGGCGCATTTGCAGGCTATCAAAACGCACAAAACGATGTTGATGCCCGCTGGGTCAGCGCGGTTCGTGAATATAAAGATTCTTTGACTAAATTCTATTGCGCCACAGGTAATCGGTTTTTAAGTTCTTATAATGACACTGCAAGTATAAACAGTATTCAGAATTAAAAAATGCCCCGTTTGGGGCATTTAATTTTAACCATTGATTATTTCTAATACGCGCCGCGGTACATCAGCAATCGCAACGCGTTCTTGTGCCATTGTATCACGGTGGCGCATTGTGATTGTGCCATCTTCCAGTGTTTGATGGTCAACAGTTATGCATACTGGGGTACCGATTTCATCATGACGACGATAATTTTTACCGATGTTGCCAGAATTTTCCAGTTCAATGCGACCAATGCCTAATTTGCGCAAATCGTTTTCAATGTTTTCTGCGGTGGTCAATAATTCAGGAACATTGCGCGCCAATGGAATAACCGCCGCTTTGACTGGTGCCAATGCAGGCTTTAATTTCAACACAATGCGCGATTTGCCATCTGGCAATTGTTCATCTGTGTATGCTGACAGCATTACAGCCAACATCGCACGATTTACACCCATTGCTGTTTCAATTACATACGGAATAAAGTTTTCGCCAGTTTGGGCGTCAGAATATGATAACTTGGTGGTGCTGTCGCTGTTTTTCAAAACATTTGCGTTGATTTTGAAATCCGATTGCGATTTTGTGTGCGAACCTAAATCAAAATCTTGACGGTTGTGTATGCCTTCTACTTCGTCAAATCCGTCTGGAAATTCGTATTCAATATCAACCGCCGCCTTGGCATAGTGTGCCAATTTATCGTGTGGTTTGAAACGCAATTTGTCCGCAGGAATACCCAAAACATTTGTCCACCAATCAAGACGCGTCTTTTTCCACATTTCAAAATATTTTTCATCGTCTTGTGGATTTACAAAGTATTGCATTTCAGCTTGTTCAAATTCACGCATGCGAAATACAAAGCCACGCGGTGAAATTTCATTACGAAATGCCTTGCCAATTTGGCAAATGCCAAATGGCAATTTATGCGGACATGCGTCCAGAACATTTTTGAAATTTACATATGTTGTGGTTGCTGTTTCTGGTCGCAAATATGCGTTTATTGCACCGTCTGCGGTTGCACCAATTGACAGCCCCATCATCAATTGATATGCGCGTGGTTCGGTGATATCGGTACTGCCGCAATTGTCGCATTTTGTTTGGTCGCGCATTTTGTCTTGACGCATACGCGCACCGCACTTTTTGCATTCAACCAATGGATCTGAAAAACTAGATTCGTGTCCAGAATATTTCCACATCAAACGATTAGAAATCAATGCGGCATCAAGGCCTTCTATATCATTACGCGAATAAACCATGGCATTCCACCACGCATTGCGAATGTTTTTCATCATTTCAACGCCGTATGGACCATAATCGTATGCGCCGCCCAAACCGCCATAAATTTCAGAACCTGTGAAAATAAAACCGCGCCGCTTGCATAATGCGACAATATCATTAACACTTTTTGCTGGCATTTTTTTAACCCCATTATTTATATCGGGTATATTTTATACTGAAATACTAAATTTGCAATAATAAAAAATCAGGGCGTGCGCCCTGATTTTTTATCTGTGTTTTATAATTTTTTGATAATTAGTGCATATCTGGTGCAATTGCAGATACTGGGCATAATGCCGCGCAAGTTCCGCATGAAATGCACTTGGTTGGGTCAATTACGCACTTGCCGTCTGGACCAACAGAAATCGCGCCCACAGGGCATGCACCCATGCAAGTATGACACGCAATACATTTATTTGGATCTATTTTATAAGCCATTTTTTCCGCCTTTTGTTTTTGTTAATCGTTGTTGAATAAACTTAACAGATATTGGAACATGCCGACAAATGAAATGTACATGTGCAATGCCCCCAGTACTGCCAACTGATTTGTTTGTCTTTCATCGTTCAATACATTATATGCGTTCTTTAATGTCTGCATATCAAATGCTGAAAACAGTGCAAAGATTAATACCCCCAGCAAACATACTATTGTCGCAAATGTTGAACCCAGTGGCCATATAAATGACGCAATGCCAACCAGAATTAAACCAATCATGCCCATGGTCAAGAATATGCCCAGAAATGACAAGTCTTTAACAGTTTTATACCCGAACAATGCCATGCATGCAAACATAATCGCCGCCAGAATAAACGCATACAGAACAGATGCAGGATTAACCTGTAATGAAAATACAATCAGTGGTGTCATCACAACGCCCATTAAAATTGCGTATATCGCCAGCATTACACCGCCCACCACAGGACGCATGCTGAACGCGCGCAACTGTGCCCAGATTGAAAAAGCCAATCCGCCAAATAACAATATATAATATAATGGTGTAAACCCGCCTGTTTGGAAATTTAACAGATGTACGAACCAACCGCCCCAAATGGTCAGGTATGACGACACAGCGGTCAATGCAACCGCGCCAAACATCATCGCGAAAACGCGTTTTAGAAATAGGCTCATGCCAGATTGTGCAGACGCACCAGATTTTAACATTTTCATAACATTTCTCCTTGTTATTCTTAAATTATATAATACAATCTGGGTGTATTTTCAAGACAAAAGGATAAATTATGCGAAAATTGGCAGAAGAAAGGAATATTCCGTCAACACAAAATTATAACCGTCGTTTTTCATGCGGTAATCGTGGTCAAGCAGATGCAAATCGTGATTTGCGCAGCATTATTGATCTGCGTGAACAAAAGATTGAACAACGCGCAGCTGTGGCTGCACAGCATAAACCAGATGAACAATTGTTGGCGCGTCTGGACGAAATAATCTCTAACTTGACCGATGCTATTCACAGAGCTTTGCCATATCGTCGTGGTAACTTTCGTTAAGCTATGGCGATTGTAATTCAACCTTTTTCGCCTGTGGCATTTTCAATATTTGGGCTGGATATTCGCTGGTATGCGCTGGCATATGTGGCGGCATTTGTCGCAGGCTATTTTATGATACGGCGCATGGCAGCATCGCCCAATAGTGCGGTGAAATTATCCCACAAACAAATAGACGATTTATTTTCTTATGCGATTTTGGGCGTGATTATTGGCGGTCGCTTGGGCTATGTGTTGTTTTATAATTTGTCTTATTTCTTGGCGCACCCATTGCAGATTTTTGCACTGTGGCACGGTGGCATGAGTTTTCATGGTGGGCTGGTTGGCGTAATTTTGTCTGTATTTATGTTTGCCCGCCGCCGCAAAATAAACCCGTGGCAAATACTGGACATTATGGCAGTGGTCGCACCAATCGGATTGCTGTTTGGGCGAATTGCTAATTTTATAAATATGGAAGTTATGGGTCGCCCAACAAATGTGCCGTGGGCAATTGTATTTGCAGGCGATATCAATGTTCCGCGTCACCCCAGCCCTTTGTACGAAGCCACCGCCGAAGGCATTATATTATTTGCGGTTATGGCATGCCTGTATCGGTTTACAAATTTGCGTAAATATGCAGGCGCATTGGGCGGATTGTTTGGTGTGGGCTATGCCGTGGCGCGCATAATATGCGAACAATTTCGCGCACCCGATGTCCAGATTGGGTTCTTGACATCGTGGGGACTGACAATGGGGCAAATGTTGTCTGGATTGATGCTGGTGGCAGGTGCGATAATTTTTGCGATTGCAATGCGGAAAAAATTATTATAAGATAACACGCACAGAAGCAGTTTCGGATGGGTGGCAGAGCGGTCGAATGCGACGGTCTTGAAAACCGCTGTGGGGGCAACTCCACCGGGGGTTCGAATCCCTCCCCATCCGCCAG
>CANQCM010000038.1 GCA_947589625.1 uncultured Alphaproteobacteria bacterium | reverse complement strand
AATACGCAAAGCAGTGGTGATTTGGTCGCCAACAGCGGTAATCTGAATTTATTGTCTGGTTCTAATTTGACCATTAATGAAGGCAGTGATATTAAAAATGCGGTTGCTGTTAATATTGAAAACGGTGCAACTGTTTCATTGTCTGACAAGGCTAAATTTGAAATTGACAGTGCCGACACTTGGAACGGCGTTATCAAAAACGATGGCGGTGATTTGACTGTCAGTGGTGTTGATAACACAAACGGTTTTGGTGGCGATTTCCAACAGGAAAATGAATCTAGTACTACGAACTTTACAAATGGTGCAAATATCGTGATTTCTGGCAGTGATACATCTGTGACCAATGGTGCGATTACTATTGATAACAGTGCGGTTAAATTTGCCCAAGGTACAAATATCAAATTAAAGAGTTTGAAACTGTCTAGTGGGTCTACATTCAGCACACTGAACGGTGTTGCGCAAACAATTGATATTGATACATTAACGGTCAGTGGTAATAATAATGTTGATTTAGATATTGATGTTATGGGCAATACTGGCGATAGATTTGTGTCAAAAAATTTGACTGCAGAAAGCGATGGTACAATCCATATCAGAAACTTTGATTTTGTGGGCGATGCGCCAAACAGAAAGAATCTGCGCGTGCAATTGTTTGATGTCACAAATGGCAACGGCGACGGAAACAAAGTTAACTTTACCGTATCAGATAACACTGTTATGTCTGTGATTGGTGAATATGGTTTGACATATGATAAAGAGGGGTATTTCAATGTCACACTGAACAGAATCAACCCGCAAATTTTGCGCGGTCAGGTTTCAACACTGGCGGCATTTAATAATCAATTGACGGTTGATGAAATTGTTCTGAATCACACAGATTTGCGTCTGGAAACACCGTCTGGCAAAATGCCTGCAACGCGTATGTCAAAACAAGGTAATGTGTGGGCGCAAGCATATGCTAATACTGGTAAGTTAAAATTGTCTAATGGCATTGAACCAGATAATACAACATATGGTGTTGTGGCTGGTTTGGATTTGCCGCGTTATAAACTTGCCAACAGATGGTCAAATATGACATCGCTGTATGTCGCATATTCTGGCGCATCGCAAGAATTTAATGATGTAGAATTGTCGCAAAACGGCGCGCAAATCGGGTTGATGGAAACATTTGACTATAACGATTTTGCAACATCGGTTATGCTGTTCGGCGGTATGTATACTAATACAATGGACGTGGCGTCTGGTTCAGAAGACTTTACAAATTGGTTGGCTGGTGCTGCGGCGCGTATGTCGTATGATTGGCACGCAATGCGTAATTTAATTGTTCAACCAAATGCGACTATAACTTATACCGCAATTGGCAAACAAGACTGGAAAACATCTGTGGGCGATATTGATGTCTTGACCGACAGATTCAATGGTTTAAGCGTTGCCCCAGGTGTGACTGTTGAATATACACCGGTAAATTACAACCTGTTTGCGTCTGTAAATTATGTGTATCATATTATGGACGAATTGGGCGGTCGTGCAGGTATAGATGTTGATTTGCCTGATGTCGGTATGGATTCTGGTTATGCAATTGCCCGTGTGGGCGCAGTCCAAGGCTGGACAGACAGATTGAATACAAATGTTCAACTGGTTGGGCGTTGGGGTTCGCGTACAGATTTTGGTCTGCAAATCGGCGCACAATGGAAATTCTAGCAAGGCGTGATAAATGCGTTTTATAAAAACAAAAATTGATGGTGTTGTAATTGTTGAACCGCGTGTCTTTCCAGATGCGCGGGGATACTTTTTTGAAAGTTATAACGCGGACGAATTTGCAAAAAACGGCATAACAAATGTTTTTGTGCAAGACAATCAATCTAAATCAAAATATGGTGTAGTACGCGGATTACATTGTCAACTGGGCGAATACGCACAGGCAAAATTAGTGCGCGTTTTACAAGGCACTGTTTTAGATGTTGCGGTTGATATTCGTCATAATTCGCCAACATTTGGAAAATATGTATCGGTTGAATTGTCTGATGAAAATATGCGGCAATTGTTTATACCGCGCGGATTTCTGCATGGTTTTTCTGTGTTGTCTGAAACGGCAGTTTTTGCGTACAAGTGCGATAATTTCTATCACCCAGATTCTGAATTTGGTATTCGTTATGACGATGCAGAAATAGGCGTTGATTGGAAAATCCCAGCCGACAAAATCTTGACATCTGAAAAAGATAGAATAGCAAAAGGACTCAAAGATGTACCTTATTACGGGCGCTAAGGGACAATTGGGGAGAGAGTTAGAAAAATTATTACGCAATGGGCAAGATGCGATTTTTACCAGTCATGCTGATTTAGATATTGCTGATTATGACGCAGTAATGGAATTTGTAGATAATTATGATATTGATACAATTATAAACTGTGCGGCATATACCGCCGTAGATAAAGCACAGAGTGATTTTACAAATGCATATAAAACAAATGTATGGGGCCCAGCAAATCTGACCCGTACAGGCAGAAAAATAATTCATATTTCAACTGATTATGTTTTTGATGGAATAAATCACACCAGACCATATATGCCTTATGATAGACCATCGCCACAATCGGCATATGGTCAAACAAAACTGGCAGGCGAACAAAATGTTCTTAAATATAAATCTGCTGAATATGTGATAATACGAACCGCGTGGCTGTATTCTGAATATGGAAATAATTTTGTAAAAACTATGCGCAAATTGGGTGCGGAAAAAGATTCTGTGGGTGTTATTGATGACCAAATTGGCACACCAACATACGCAGGCGATTTGGCGGTGGCAATTGTGGAAATTGCAAAAAATATGAAATCTGAAAATAACGGCATTTATCATTACACGAACGAAGGTGTCTGTTCGTGGTATGATTTTGCAACAGCAATTATGGATATGTCTGGATTAAAATGCGATGTACGCCCGATAAAAACCGGCGAATATAAAACAGCGGCGTTCAGACCTGCATACAGTGTTCTGGACAAAACATCTATTAAAAAGACATTTGGTTTGGAAATTCCGCATTGGACAAAATCTCTGGCTAAATGTATAAACAACATTAAACAAAAGGAAATGTAATATGAAAGGCATTATTCTGGCAGGTGGTAGTGGCACGCGTCTTTATCCATTGACCAAAATAATTTCAAAACAGTTGTTGCCTGTGTATGACAAGCCGATGATTTATTATCCGCTGTCTACATTGATGCAGTTTGGTATTCGCGATATTTTAATTATTTCTACGCCACAAGATACACCGAACATTGAAAAGTTATTTGGCAACGGCAAAGGGCTGGGGCTGAATATTCAATATGCTGTGCAACCAGAACCAAAAGGTATTGCACAGGCATTTACAATTGGTGCGGATTTTATTGGCAACGATGATGTGTGCTTGATTTTGGGTGATAATATATTCTATATGGGCGCGCAATTAAATCTGTTTCGCAAAATTGTTAAACAAAACATGGGTCAGCGCGCAACGATATTTGCGTATCATGTTTCTGACCCAGAAAGATTTGGCGTTGTGGAATTTGATAAAAATCTGCAAGCGGTATCTATTGAAGAAAAACCAAAGCAACCAAAATCTAATTATGCGTCTGTGGGGCTGTATTTTTATCCGTCTGATGTTGTGGACAAGGCAAAAAATCTGCGTCCGTCTGCACGCGGTGAATTAGAAATTACTGATTTGAATAATATTTATTTGAAACAAGGCCGCATGTCTGTGGTGCCAATGAGTCGCGGTAATGCGTGGCTGGACGCTGGTACACCGGACAGTCTGATGGAATCGGGTCAATTTGTCCAGATTATAGAGGCGCGCGAAGGCTTAAAAATTGCATGTCTGGAAGAAATCGCGTATCAATCGGGATTTATCAATGACGCACAAATGAAAAAACTGATAGACGATTTGCACGATGGAAAATATAAACAATACTTGCAAAAAGTATATCACGAAAAGCACGAATTATTCACCGATATAGAAAGGATTATAAAATGTCAGAAACAATATTAATAACAGGTGGCGCAGGTTTTATTGGTTCTAACTTTGTGCCATATTTTTGCACCCAGCACCCAGAATACAATGTAATAAACCTTGATAAATTAACATATGCGGGCAATCTGGATAATCTGCGCGAATGCCAAGATATGCCAAATTATAATTTTATTCAGGGCGATATTTGCGATGCAGAATTGGTCAAAAAAATCTTTACCGAAAACGATGTTCGTGGCGTAATTCACTTTGCTGCAGAATCACATGTTGATAATTCTATCAAAGGCCCATCTGCATTTATTCACACTAATTTTGTTGGTACTTTTAATTTGCTTGATGCGGCGCGTATGCAATGGTTGGATTCACCAAATGCAGTTCGCCGTGGATATGAAAAATGCAGATTTCATCATATTTCAACTGATGAAGTTTATGGCGCACTGGGCGCAGACGGATATTTTACAGAAACAACACCGTATGCACCAAACAGCCCGTATTCTGCGTCCAAGGCGGGTTCTGATTTCTTGGTTCGCGCATATCATCATACATATGGCATGAATACAACTACATCAAATTGTTCTAATAATTATGGGCCAAAACAGCATCGTGAAAAACTGATTCCACTGGTTATTTCAAATGCGCTGGCGGGTAAAGATTTGCCGATTTATGGCCGTGGCGAAAATGTTCGCGATTGGTTGTATGTAATGGATCACTGTCGCGCAATTGATTTGATTTATCATCGTGGTAAATCAGGCGAAACTTATAACATTGGCGGACATAATGAACGCAATAATATTACAATTGTGAAAACTATTTGCCAAATATTAGACGAAAAAAGTCCACGCCCAGATGGCAAGAAATATGCTGAACAAATCAAATTTGTTGCAGATCGCGCGGGACACGATTTCCGTTATGCAATTGATGCAACAAAATTGGAACAACAACTGGGTTGGCACGCACAGGAAACATTCGACACAGGCATTGTTAAAACCGTCGAATGGTACCTGAAAAACCGAACGAAATAAAAAAGACCCGCTGGAAAGCGGGTTTTTACAACAACAAAAACAATATGTGTGATTACACGAAACATATATGGTAAAAACCGAAAAAATCCATAGATTTTTCAAGATATTTTCGTTATTATATGATTAATAAACAAAGGATATATTTAATGGGTAATAATAATTTATCTGATGCCAAACGTGCAAAAAATGACGAATTTTATACACAATATGCCGATATTCAAAAAGAGATAAATGCGTATCTTAGTTATGACCCAGATGTTTTTCGTGACAAGGTAATTTTGTTACCATGTGATGACCCAGAATGGAGTAATTTTACAAAATTCTTTGCACAAAATTTTGAAAGATTTGGAATTAAAAAACTAATTTCAACCAGTTATGCTTGTGCTTCTAAGGGGGGGGTAGAGAAAATTGTAAAGATTATTGTCCAACTTTATTTGAATATGCTGCGCGTCAATTTGATGAAAATAAAACAAAGACACACGGTAAAATATTTACACTTACACGCGATACAAATAAAAATGGTCGCATCGATATAGAAGATTTGGAATGGGAATATCTGAACGGAGATGGCGACTTTCGTAGTGATGAAGTCAAAGTCCTGCGCGATGAAGCAGATATTATTATTACTAATCCACCATTTTCATTATTTAGAGAATTTTTAGCATGGATAATAGAAGCCAATAAAAAATTTATAATTATTGGAAATATGAATGCAATAACTTATAAAGAAGTTTTTCCACTTATTAAAGAAAATAAAATGTGGGTTGGAAACACCCCTATTACAGGCAGCAGATGGTTTGAGGTTAAGGGTCATTGCAATAATAAGTTTATGGAAATAATAGATGGTAAGCAAATGGTACCAATTAAGGCTATATGGTTCACAAACATTGAGCACGGACGCCGACATCAGCCAATGCAACTGATGACAATGGCAGAGAATATAAAATTCAGTCGCCATAAAGAAATACGAAATCAGGAGTATCAAAAATACGATAATTATGATGCTATTGAAGTTCCTTTTTCTGACGCAATTCCATCTGATTATGATGGTGTCATGGGGGTGCCAATCAGTTTTCTTGATAAATACTGTCCTGAACAGTTTGAGATATTGGGTATGGATGACCATCGTATAATTTATCCACAATGGCGAGGGCGTGGTCCTGACCTGAACGGGAAACCAGTATACCGCAGAATAATTATTCGTAAAAAGAAAGGAATTTAATAATGAAAACAACATTACGTACAGACATAACTGTCCGCGATATTTGCGATGGTTTTGTATACAATGAACTGGAAGGTAAAGGCTTGTTCGGTTTATCTGGACATTTGGTTATTCAACCAGAATACCAACGAAATTTTATATACGCAGAACAAAATCGCGAGGCTGGGGTCATTGATTCTATTCTAAAAGGCTATCCGTTGGGGCTGATATATTTTAACAAGGTTGCAGACGATAAGTTTGAAGTTCTGGACGGACAACAACGCATTACCAGCATTGGGCGTTTTGTAACAAATAAATTCGCAATAAAAGACAAAAACGGTATTGAACAATATTTTGATGGCTTGGCGGCTGATTTGCAAAAAAGAATATTGGAATCAACATTGTTGATTTATGAATGTGTAGGCGACGAGAGTGAAATCAAAGACTGGTTCAAGACTATAAATATTGTGGGTGTGCCACTGAATAATCAGGAATTGTTAAACGCGGTTTATTCTGGTCCATTCGTTACAGTTGCAAAAGAAGAATTCAGCAACAAGCAAAATGCTAATATCGCAAAATGGAGTGCGTATATTTCTGGTGCTGTCAATCGACAGGATTATCTTAAAACTGCGCTGGAATGGGTCAGTAATGGAGAAGTCAGCAAGTATATGAGTGCGCATCGCCAAGATACAAATATAAACGAGTTAAAGCAATATTTTAACAGTGTTTTAGATTGGGTCAGCAGTGTATTCACAATGGTAGAAAAAGAAATGTGTGGTCTGGAATGGGGACGGTTGTATCGAGAATATCATAATCAGGCATATAATCCTGCACAAGTGGCAGAAAAAGTAAAAATGTTATATGCTGACCCTTACGTCAATAATCCCAAAGGAATATTTGAATACATTCTGGGCGGTTGTTTGGATACCAAATTATTAGATGTGCGTGTTTTTGACGTAGCAACCAAACGCAACGCATACGCGGTACAGACGGCAAATGCCGAACGTGATGGTGTATCAAATTGTCCTTATTGTGCGATTGGGCATGACGCAAACAAAAATAAAATCTGGAAGCCCAATGAAATGGATGCAGACCATGTGACAGCGTGGAGTAAAGGTGGCAAAACAGACCCATCAAATTGTCAAATGCTTTGCAAAAGTCATAATCGTGCAAAAGGTAACAGATAATAAACAACCCCACAACAATTTGTGGGGTTTTATCTTGGTTGCGGGGAATGGATTTGAACCACTGACCTTCAGGTTATGAGCCTGACGAGCTACCAGACTGCTCTACCCCGCGGCGATGTCGTCAATTATATATCAATACCGCAGATTGTCAATATTTTTTATGTTTTGTTGGTGTGTGGCTTGAAATATGCCCGTTTTATTGATAAAATCTTGTCGTAATCTAAAAGGTCTTGTATGAAACAAGTTTTAAGAAAAATTTGGAAAAAGTTTTTTAATGCGATTTTTCATTTTCCGCCTGTCCAGTGGGTCATTGCGGCGATTATTGCACTGCCGATTTGGGTTGTGTATTTTACTTCGCGCATCAAGATTACAAATTATGAAACATATAAAAAATATCGTGACAAGCCTGCAATCTTTATGTTCTGGCATGGGCGTATGATGATGTTGTCGCCCATTATTTGCATTGGGCGCATGCGGTCTTATGTTATTGCGTCGCAACATGCAGACGGTCGCCTGATGGCCAAGGTTGAGCGACTGTTTGGTTTGCGTGCCGTTTATGGCAGTGGCAGCCGTGGCGGCGTTGCTGTTTTGCGTGACAGTATTGCGGTCTTGCAGCGCGGCGATTATTCTATGTGTATTTCGCCTGATGGCCCGTCTGGCCCGTCTCTGCGTGTGCACCCAGGTGCGTTATATTTAGCGCAAAAGACAGGCGCGCCACTGATTCCAGTATGTTTTTCCGCGTCGCGTGCGTTTTTTATGCGGCGGTGGGACAGTTTAATGGTTGCAAAGCCGTTTTCTCGCGTTACATGTCATGTGGGTCAGCCATTTTTTATTGATAAAAATCTGACTGAGGCAGAATTTGAACAAAGACGCCTAGAATTTGAAGATATTATGTACAAACAATTGCGTGAAATGGACGCAGAATTTAATCTGCCACCTGTGGCACGCGATTTGAAATCCAGCGAATATAAAAATCAATTACGCGCCCAGCGCGCTGCGCGACGCGCACAACGCAAAGGAATACAGCAATGAAAACACCGTGGTGGTTTTTACATAAAACGCCAATTGCGATTATA
>CANQCM010000037.1 GCA_947589625.1 uncultured Alphaproteobacteria bacterium | reverse complement strand
GCGTGTGTTGATAAAATGGCAACTTTGCCAGACAGTGGCGAAATGGCGGTACGCGATGCGGTGTCGTTGTGCTATACAGGGATTAAATTAAAAGAAAATAATTAAAATGCCCGTTTTGTGCATTTTATTGGCTTTGATTTTATCTGCATGCGCCCCCAACAACTCATATATTGGTGGCGAATATTTGGGCGCGAAATACATTGCCGACCCATTAGGCGAAGAAAAATCCCCTGACCCAGACCCATTAATTCGTTTTGACGCATTTGATTGCACAACATTTGTAGAAACCAGCCTGTCACATGGCGATGTGGCGAAATTAAATAAAATCCGCTATTCTGGTGATGTACCTGATTTTATGCACAGAAATCATTTTATCGAGGCTGATTGGATACCTGATAATTCTGATATTGTTAAAAATGTCAGTTCTAAATACGGCAAAACTCAAACCCGCGACATCATCATAGACCGCGCAAATTGGCTGAACAATGTGCATAATATTCGCGCCGACATCGCCCCAGAACGCGTATCAATTGAATATATTCCATACAATCAATGGAATTATGCCAGCCCAGAAAAAGAATTGATTGTGTTGTTTGTTGCTGACAATTCTGAAAAAGCTGATACACTGGGTACAGATTTAGCTGTTGTGCATATGGGTTTTCTGTTGCCAAATGGTATGTTACGGCATGCATCGTCTGAATTTGGGCGCGTTATGGATACAGATATGACAGAATATGTACAGCGCAGAATGAAAAACAAGAACAATTTAGGGTTGATTTTATTGGAAATAAACGATGACGCAAGATAATATTATTCGTATGAACATGGGTGCTATGACAGGCACACCCACCAAATCAGATTTAGAAAAGCCTATTTTATGTTTGGGCATTGAATCGTCATGCGATGAAACCGCAGCGGCAATTGTTGATTCTGACCGCAATATTTTGTCACACATAATTTATTCGCAAATTCCTGAACATCAAAAATATGGTGGCGTTGTTCCAGAACTGGCGGCGCGCGCGCATATATTGGCAATTGATACTGTTATTGGGCAAACATTGGCAGCCGCTGGCAAAACTATCAACGATATTGATGTTATCGCGGCAACCGCAGGCCCAGGCTTGATTGGTGGTGTTTTAATCGGTTGGCTGGCAGCAACAGGTATTGCACAATCAACGGGCAAACCATTGATTGCGGTTAATCATTTAGAAGGACATGCACTTGTTCCACGGTTGCATGCTGCGGCAGCCACGGGTGACGACAATGGCGCATCTGTTGATTTTCCATATTTATTGATGTTGGCATCGGGCGGGCATTGCCAGATTTTATTAGTGCGCGGTGTGGGTAAATACGAAATGATTGGTCAAACCCTTGACGACAGCGCTGGCGAAGCATTTGACAAGGTTGCTAAAATGCTGGGGCTGGGGTATCCTGGGGGGCCAATTGTTGATAAACGCGCATCAATGGGCGATGCAAAACGATTCAAATTTCCGCGTCCATTGTGCGATAAACCAGGTTGTGATTTTTCATTCAGTGGTATAAAAACTGCTGCACGTACATTTTTATCGCGTGTTGATGCACCATATGACGACAAATTTATAAATGATTTCTGTGCATCATTTCAGGCGTCTGTGGTTGATTGTATTGTGAATCGTTTGGACAACGCGATGGCTGATTCGCGCGTCATTGCCGCCGCACCCAAAACTTTGGTTGTTGCAGGTGGTGTTGCCAAAAACAGTGCAATTCGCGCAGCAATGGAAAAACTGGCGTCTGCGCACAATATGATTTTCGCCGCGCCACCAATGAATCTGTGTACAGATAACGGCGCAATGATTGCATGGGCAGGCATTGAAAATTATAAACTTGGGCGCGTTGTAACATCACCGATTGCACCCCGTCCGCGTTGGCCTTTGACAGAATTATAAGAGAATATTAATGCCTATTAAGCCCAGTCAAAATTTTAATCGTGCCACGCGAAAATTACTGAAACAAATCAGTGAAATGAATTTGCCCACTACAAAATTCTTATACGATTATGAAATGGGCGATATGTTGGTCAGATTTCGCAATTTGTTTTTGAACGAAGATTTACGACATGATGTCTTGAGTCATCAATACGAACTGTCGCGGCAATTAAATGAAAATTACAGTGCTGGATTCTGTGGCATTGCCAGTTACACATGGACTCAGATATTTCGTATGCCAGACGGCGCACCAATATGGCGTATAGTTCAGGGTTGGTATCATATATGGCTGCAAAACAGATTTGATAATTCCGTTTTTGATATTACATATGACCAATATAACTTTGATTATCCTTATGATGTTGGCAACCCCGTTGATGAAAAATTCAAATTCAAGCGTGCATTGAAATTTTCAGAATATTTGAACATAGACCTTGATAAAATCGTACAACAAAATATTTTGATGTCTGACAAGTCTAAATAATCCGCATAAAAAGCCGTTGTTATCTTGATAAATTCTGGTATACTTTATGCCATGGACGATAGAAAAGCAGAACTTTATGAATCAGCAACAAGAAAATTATTGCGCGATTTGGACGAAATGTTGCCAAATCGTATTGAAAGATTGCGCGCAAAAAATTTTGTGTTGTTGTTTCGCGATTCTTTCAAGTTAGATTCTGTAAAACATGCAACTTTTTCGCCAATTATTGGAAACGATTATAAACTGTTTCCATATGATTCTTATGGCTTTTGTCGCGCGGCAACATTTTCTTTTATTGCGCTGATGAATTCGCCAGATTGGAAACCGATGTATATTGACGAGATATGGTATTATGGCCCACATTATTACATTATGCATATGCCGACAAAACGCGTATTGGATATAACATATGACCAATATACTTTCAATAGAATTACAGTACCTTATGAAATGGGACATAAAACTAAAATAGACGGCGAAGGCCCACGCACCGTTACACGATTCTTGCATGCCGCAGGTATTGATTTTATGGACGCCGCGAAAAACGCAAAATCAATGGAATAAAGAAAATGCAAAAACCAGAACCACTTGTTCAACCTGACACAATTTTTTCTGTATCTGACGCATCTGCGTTATTAAAAGGCGTTGTTGAAACCGCATTTCCGCGCATAAAAATTCGTGGAGAATTGTCCCAAATTACGCGTGCGACATCTGGTCATACATATATGACAATCAAAGACGCAAATGCCGCAATTTCTGTGATTATTTGGCGCGGAACGCCTGTAAATTTTCAATTGACCGATGGGCTGGAGGTTATTATCACAGGGCGTTTTACAACATATCCTGCGCGCAGTAACTATCAAATTATTGCGTCTGAAATTGAAATGGCAGGTGTTGGCGCAATTCTAAAAATGCTGGAAGAACGCAAACGGAAACTCGCCGCAGAAGGCTTGTTTGACCAATCGCGCAAAAAGCCCCTGCCCCGATTACCACAAAGAATCGGTGTCGTTACCAGTCCGACAGGCGCTGCATTTCAAGACATTCAAAACCGCCTGCGCGAACGATTTCCCGTGCATGTGATTTTATATCCTGCAACAGTTCAAGGAACAACCGCCGCCGCAGAAGTCGCTGCAGGCATTGAATACTTTAATCGCGCGAATAATGTTGATTTGATTATTGTTGCGCGTGGCGGTGGCGCACTGGAAGACTTGTTGCCGTTCAGTGAAGAAATTGTCGTGCGTGCCGCGGCGGCAAGTCACATTCCCCTGATTTCAGGTGTCGGTCATGAACCAGATTGGATGCTGATTGATTTTGCTGCAGACTTTCGCGCACCAACACCAACAGGTGCCGCCGAAGCGGCAGTTCCCACAAAACTGGCGTTGAGTCAAGAATTGGAAAACATTGCACACAGAATGATTTCAAGTTTTACAACGCGTTTGACACATGCGCGCGCACGGATTGACAACATAACAATCAAAAGCCCACGCCAAATGTTGATGGAACAATCGCAACGTATAGATGACATAACGCGAACAATGGATTTGATAATAAATACGCGCATAAATAATGCACGGCAAAAAATGGAAATTGTCGCGACAATGCCAAACATACTGCAAAATAAAATGAATAATTTGACGCAATCTGTGGCGCACTTGGGACAAATGCTGTCGTCATTAAGTTATAAAAATGTTTTATCGCGCGGATATGCAATTGTGCGCGACAAGTCTAATAATATTATTTCACGCGCCACCGATGCAAAGCGCCCTGCTACAATTGAATTCGCCGATGGAACGATTAGTGTTTAGTGGCGAGTGTTAGAGGATAAGGTGTTCGCTACGCGAACGAGTTATTAGAACTGGATTCTCGGGTCAAGCCCGAGAATGACAACTCTTATCTTTTTATTTTAATTCTAGGAACAATGTTCGTATTTTAAGAAATAAAGAACTGTGTCGCTCGGCTAACGCCTGCGCGTATCCTCGGTATTTATTCAAACTGCGCTTCGCTTGTTTTCATATACTCGGATTCATTCCGCGGCTTGACCGTGGAATCCAGTCATAATAAATGCTGTCGCGCAACGCGCGACACATCTACTAATCACTAACCCCTAACCACTATTTCATCAAAGTCTTGGCGGTGGCGATTGATTCATTGGTAATTTCAGCACCGCTGATTATGCGCGCAATTTCATTTATACGCGCATCACCGTTGATTTCATATACAGATGTTGTGGTTGTGCCGTCTGATACATTTTTTTCAATTTTGAAATGACGGTCGGCAAAACCTGCAACCTGCGCCGAATGCGTGATAACCAATGCCTGTGAATTTTGCGCCAATTTATTCAGACGCAATCCAACTGCACTGGCGGTGGCGCCACTGATACCTGTATCTACTTCATCAAATACAAATGTGTGTGCATGGCAATCTGATGCCAACACAACACGCAATGCCAACATTAAACGCGCCAATTCGCCACCAGATGCCGATTTATGCAATGGCGCGAACGGCATACCCGGATTAGTCTTTATCATAAAGACAATATCGTCTGCGCCATTGGCAGATGGCGCGATTTCTGCAAAATCCACCATAAAATCAGCCGTACCCAATTTCAAATCTGGCAATTCGCGCAGTATATCTGAACGCAATTTTTCTGATGCCACTTTGCGCGCCACAGATAATTTATGTGCCACCGTGTCATATTCTTGGCGATATTTTTCCATATCTGATTTTGCGCGCCGCAATTCTTGGTCTGAATTATCAATCGCATTTAATTGCGCGGTCATATCTTGTAATTTTTGCGGCAATTCGTCCGCAGAAACGCGATGTTTACGCGCCGCGGCGCGTATAGCAAACAACCGTTCTTCTATGGAATCAAGACTAGTAATATCAATTTCACTGGGCGCGAGGGTCTGTGTCACCTCGGCAATTATTTGACCTGCATCATATAATTTATCAATTTGTGCCTGATATGGATTTGGGTCTGATTTAATGTGTTCCAGTGTGTGCGCAGCTGCAAAAATTTGCGATTCCACCGATTGCGCGCCATTGGGCGATAATTCGCCCAGTGCGTCATTTAATATGCCCGCATCGCGTTCTGCATTCATCATTGCCGTGCGTTGTGTTGCCAATTTTTCTTCTTCGCCCACGGCTGGATTTAACGCGCGTAATTCTGCGACATTGTGTTCCAGATATTCGCGTTCGGATTCTGCGCGCGACAATATATCGTTTAATTCATTTAATCGTATAGCCGCGTTATGATAATTATCGTATGCGTCGCGCACCGCGGTTAACAAGTCGCCAAAACCTGAAATATTGCGCGTGGCATATTCGTCCAGTGTTTGACGATGAGTCAAAGGATTTAATAATGTATGATTTGCAAATTGACCGTGAATTTCCACCAACATATCGCCAATCTGCTTTAATGTTTTGATTGATACAGGCACATCATTAACCCATGCCCTGCTTTTGCCATCGGCAGATAATGTACGACGCAAAATAATTTGCCCGTCATAATCTATTCCGTTTTCATTCAGGACACTGCGCAAATTATCGTCTGCGTCATCAAATTCTGCAATAACAGACGCCATATCACAACCATGACGCACCAGCCCAACATCAGACCGCGCACCCAATGCCAACGATAAGGCGTCCAGTAAAATACTTTTCCCAGCACCTGTTTCACCTGTCAGAATGTTCAGACCTGCGCCAAATTCCAGATTTAGCCGTTCTATCAATACAATATTTGAAATATTTAATCCTATCAGCATGCCGTAATTATAGCGATGTTTTTCATATAAATTCAAGGGTGTTTTATGAAACTGATTCCACCGACCAATCGTGCAACCACAATATAACACAATGCACATCATAATGCGGATAAATCTGGCGCACCAGTGCCGTATATTCGTGCATTTGTGCAATATATTTATCGTGGAACATATCGCGATTTATGTCGGTTTTATAATCCATTATTTTGATAATGTGATTTTGATTATCAACAATCATTCTGTCAATACGGCGACTGATAAAATGCCCATTTACCGTGCCAGCAATGGGAACTTCTGTTTGTGCAGATTTTACAAAATACGCCAGTAATTCTGGACGATTTTCAATATGCGAAATTATATCAGCATCGCCCGAACGCACATCGCCGTCCAGTACGATACGGCGCATTTTATCGTGTACGCGTGTTCCTTCGTCTGTGGCATGACGGCGCGATTCACGCGATTGCAACAATGATCGCAAAGATGTTTTATTTTCGTTATTCATCAGCAATCCTGATTAAATCTGCGTCTGGTGGTGTGTTTGTTTTTTCGCACAACACATTCCACAACATTGAATACCAAGAATTTGCACTGGGCGATGATTTGCCACTGAATCCATAAATATATAATTCTTTTTTAGCACGCGTCATCGCAACATATAACAAGCGATAAGATTCTGCAATAGTATCGCGGAAATTGACGGTCTTTAATTCGTTGTATTGCGCACTGGGCTTATCGTGTGGTGTCCACAGCCATGGCATTGGATACAAATGCGATTGCGCGCGTACGTCCACAGGCAACGCGTCATTGTTAAATTTTTGTGTCTGTTCCGATTTTACCGGCGAACATGTATCAATCAAGAAAACAACATCAGATTCTAAACCTTTTGCGCCATGAACGGTGGTAATACGCACACCGTCAGACGCGCCTAAATCGCGCTTAATTTGCGCAGAACCTGTTATAAACCATTTCAAGAAATGTCGCATTGTGCCAGATTGTGTGCGTTCGTATGCTAAACATATCGTCATAAATTCTTCCAGCGGATCAACCACCTGATTACCCAATGCTGCAACAATGCTTTCGCGCGTGTTATTTGTGTTTAACACATTGTTAAAAAATGTGTATGGCGCCATCTCAGACGCATTTTGAATCATCGTTCTAAGACGCGAATATATTTCTGGGTACATGTCACGCACAACATCAAAATCGGTAATTTCATCGGCATCAGAATCGGTCGCTTTTCGCGATTTATTCGTTTCAATGCGCCGATTACAAATTTTGAAAATATCTTGTTCTTTCAATCTGAAAATTGGACTTTTTAATACACAACATAAACTGTAGTTGTCAGAATTATTTATACAAAAACGCACCAGATTTAATAGGTCGCGTATTGCTGGAAAATTCGGCAAAGTGATTCTGTCGCTGCCTGCAACACCAATGCCACGACTTTTTAATTCTTTTTCTAACAACGGCGCAAACGGTTCGCGTTTTTGCACCAGAACCATTATTTTGTTTGCGGCATATTTTCCAGATTCCACAAGGCTGGTTATTTTATCTGCAATGTTGCGAATGTAATCTTGTTTTGAAACATCGCTGTCACGATTGGATGCGCGGTATATTTCTACAAAGCCGGAATCTGATCTAAATGCACGATGCGAATTATTGGCAAAACCCGTTGCCGCAATAACAGACGGGTCAGAAAAGAACATATCAACCGTTCGTAAAATGGCGCGGACCGAACGAAAACTTTGCGTTAACGGTATTTCTTGAATCGTGCGCAGGTTTTGTGTTATATGTGCGCCAATGTCTTGGCGGCTGGTGGCAAAAGCATTTGGATCTGCGCCTTGGAAACCATAAATAGATTGTTTAGTATCGCCGACAACAAATAACGAATGCGGTAATTTATTTGTATCACCGTCTGTAAAGAAATCGCCTGCCAACATGCGCATAATGTCCCACTGCATAGGGCTGGTATCTTGCGCCTCGTCAACTAAAATATGACTAATCCGCAGGTTTAATTGTGACAAGACCCACCCCATTGTTTCAGGATTTTCAAACAATCGGCGCGTGTATAAAATCATATCTTCAAAATCTAATAAATTACGTTGCGATTTTAATTCGCGATATTGTTTTGCAAATGCCGCTGCCAAATCAAACAATGCGATTGTATCTTTATAAATTTCCTGATTTATAATATGCTGATTTTCAGAATAAACCGCAATCGCTTCATCACATAAAATTTCGTTTTTCTGAACAAAGTCAGAAATTTCGCCATCGGCTTTTAGATACGCAGATTTGTATTTTTGAAAATCTATACTATTGTCAATATATTGTTTTATAATTTCAAGAATCTTGTTTAATGTCTTTTCAGGCTTTTTTGATGTATTTATTGCGATTTGAACAGAATCAGCGATTTTTTGCAAGTTTTCATCGTTTTTTTTATATCTGGCACCAGATGTTAAATTTAGATATTTTTTAATCGTATCAATGAAATAATCGCGATATTTATCAATATTTGTAATGTTAAAAAAGTATTTATATTGCTCTATCATCATGTCCAGAATTTTTGAAATTCTGAATTCTGAAACCCGTTCCACAATATGCGCAAATGCGTCGCTGGTTCGTGGGTCTGA
>CANQCM010000036.1 GCA_947589625.1 uncultured Alphaproteobacteria bacterium | reverse complement strand
CGCGCAATTGGGCCGGGGGTGTCAAGGCTTGATGCAAATGCAACGCAACCCCAACGCGAACACAACCCGTATGTTGGTTTCATGCCAACCAAGCCCGTAATAGATGATGGAAAACGAATTGAACCACCTGTGTCTGTGCCAGTGCCTGCGATGGCAAGGCCACCTGCGACCGCAGATGTTGTACCGCCCGATGAACCGCCTGCGGTTAAAAGCCGTTCCAGTTGCCACGGGTTAACGGGCGAGCCAAAGAAACTGGTCTTGCTGAAAGTGCCCATTGCAAATTCGTCTAGGTTCGTTTTGCCCAATAATACTGTACCAGAATCAATAAATTTTTGTGAAACAGTGGATTCATATTCTGGGACAAAATTTTCCAGCATGCGCGATGCGGCGGTTGTGCGAATACCACGCGTTGCGAATAAATCTTTCATGCCGATTGGGATACCGTCCAGTGGCAATGCGTTGCCTGCGGCGCGCCGTGCGTCAGATGCCGCAGCGTCTGATAATGCGCGTTCTGGGGTTATAGTGATATAGCAATTTAATTCAGTGCCATATTTTTCAATGCGGTCAAGGTATGCGCGCGTTAATTCTACGGCGCTGATTTCACGCTTGTTTAATTTTTCCAGTGCTTGGGTTAATGTTAAATCAATCATTGTTATAACTTTTGTTTAATTTATTTATTCGTCCATAACTTTTGGTACAGCAAAATAGCCGCGCGATACGCCAGTGGTATCTGGGTCGTTTTTCAAAATTGCATCACGAATATTGCCAGATGTTACAGTGTCTGTGCGCCGTGGTAATTCGTGCAGGGCAGGGCTTAACATAGGGCTGACCCCACGGGTGTCTATTTTTTGTAATTTATCCAGCCAATCTATCACAGAATCAATATTCATTTCAGCCAATTTTTCGTCTGATATGTCAATTCTGATTAAATCTGCGAATTTACGTAATTGTTGCTTGCTAAATGCCATTTTCAATCCTATTATTAAAACACTAGGGAAAATTATACAATGATTCATTCAAATTTCAAGGATTTTCCGCGCACTGGGCGCATTTTAGGCATTGATTGGGGCGCACGCCGTGTAGGTGTCGCCATATCAGACGATACGCGTGAATTTGTCTTTACGCGGCCTGTTATTTCATATGACGGCGACAGCGTGAAACTGGTTAAAATAATAGTTGGGCTGGCAACCGATGAAAATATCGTTGGCATTGTTATCGGGTTGCCATTGCGTACAGACGGCACTGCGTCAGATACCACAAAACAGGTAATGTCGTTTGCGGAAAATTTGCAATCTGAAATAACCGTGCCAATTGCATTTATTGATGAAACTTTGACCAGCAGCACAGCTCAGCAAGAAATGGGGCGCGTGCGTGTGTCTGATATAAAAGAAAACCTTGATTCATTATCTGCGCGCGTTATTTTAGAAAACGCAATTTCATTAATTGCACGTTATTAAAAAAAATCCCAGATTCCATGCACATAGCGCGAATTTAATCTTCGCGTTTATCGGGTATATTTCCATTGGCTGATAACAGCACAGCAATCCAACGGGTTGAATCAAATTGCGCGGTGATAATAAATATTGCCACCAGTAATGGAACACTGAAAAACATACCAGGTATTCCCCAAATCATACCCCAGAAAACCAAGTTTATTAAAATTGCCAATGTTGATAAGTTTAATGTGTGTCCTGTCAGCCGTGGTTCAATTATGTTGCCCAGTAATATTTGTAATGATATCAAACCGCATGCTGTTAATATGGGCAACTGTAATGATTGCGCGATTGTTAATGTGTATAAGATTGGTAATGCACATGCGACAATAGAACCAATTGTTGGAATATAATTCATAACAAATATAATAAATGCCCAAACACCCGCAAAGCCAACACCCAATGTATGCAGCCACAAATAAGATGTTAACCCAGTCGCACCAGAAATGATAGTTTTAACGAATAAATATTTTTTCATATTGTCGTCAATACTGTCCAAAATATAACGCATCTTTTTAGATTGCCGTTTATCGTGAAACATTGATGCAAATTTACGATTAAATGTTGATTGTTCAATAAACAGAAACAGCATATAAACCAAAATCATGCCAGTAGATGTCAACATTCCGACAGCAGACGCGCCAATGTTTGAAATAAATTTTGTAATATTTGGCAGCATATTTATATCCAACGTTACACCAAACGATTCTGATAAGTATGCCATCATTGAAATCAAACGATGTTGTAATGCCGGTAATGCAGCCAATAATTCGGACAGCATAGGGCGAATTTGTGTTGCGAATAAATAAATCAATCCGCAAATAGATGCCACCGATAAAATGCGTGATACCCAATCAAGAATTTTCGCCCACCAATAATGTTTTGCACGATTGTCAGGTGTATGTAATGGCATAACGCGTCTGAAATATGTTGCAATCGCATTTATTAAATACCATAAAAATAATGCTGCCAATAATGGAATAAAAATAGAACGTCCAAACCAGAACAAAAATGCAATTAAAAAGAATAAAATTAATCCGTGCATAAAACTCTCCTGTGCCTTGGTATCGTGCATATAGCGCGATTTTAATTTTTTATTTTTCCGTCCGCAATGTTGGTTATTGCGGTGGGTACTATCATGTCTGTAAATGCCGATTGATGACTGATGAACAAAAATGTTGTATCGGTCATTGATTTAATTGTATCTGCAATCAAAGATTGTGTTTCGGCATCTGCGCCTGAATCTGGTTCGTCTAAAATTGCAAATTTCGGATTGACCAGTTTTAATTGTAATAGCATCAATCGTTTGCGTTCGCCCCCAGAAAAACCAACATTAACAAAACGATTTAACCAATCAGCAGGTATAGATAAACTTTCGCGTACTGCGTTTAGTTTCTGTAAAAATTCGCCCATTGATAAATCGCGTCCTGTTTGATAATGGGTGTGCGCCATTAACGCATATTTCAAAAATGTTAATACTGTCAGACCTGATATTTCTGGGACATTTTGTGCGCCAATAAATATTCCGCGTAATGCGCGCGCGGTTGTGTTTTCTGGGGTAATGTCTGTGCCGTCAAAAATGATTTTGCCATTTGTTATGGTATATTCTGGATTTGCCGCAATTGTTTGCACCAATGTAGATTTGCCCGACCCATTTGCGCCACGCAACAAATGACGCGCGCCACGCGCAACAGTCATATTTATATCAGACAATAATGTTTTGCCATCTAAAGATACGGACAAATTTTCAATGTTTAGCATTATAAATCCTGTATAAGTCGCTTTTATTATAACACAAATCACTTGCGTTGCAATTATCAAGAATTTATAATTTATTTGTTGGCAGGTATTCTGTCAATGGGTGTGAGAACCCTTTCAAGTATCACATAATTTTTGTTGCATATGCGACAGATGTTTGTGATGAATTGTTTCCCTTGACTCTTGGGTCAGGGGGCGGCGAATATATTGAATAAGCCCACAATTCTTGAAGTTGTTCTCAACCCCTGACCACCAAATTATGGTGGCTTTTTTCGTAATCAAAAATGAAAAAAACAAGGGGAAAAGAATATGAAACTGTTAAGAATATCCGCGTTGGCGGGAATATGTATTGTCCATTCTGCAATTGCAATGGACAACAGCGAAATCATAGCAAAATATTGTCGTTATAGTCCTAATGGATATTGTTATTGGTGCCAGCCTGCGTATGACGATATACAACAACCTGGTAATTGTAAGGCTGGATATGCGGGGTGCGTGAAAGGTGAAGTGATTTTAAAAGGTGGGCAAACAGTCAATGCTTATGACCCTGGTACATATTCAACCACCCACAATTATAAATGCTCATCATATGGTGGTTTTTGTCGTGCCGATTGTGATGATGTGTATATAGAACCATATTGGGCATCACGCGAAGGATTTGAAGAATATGGCATAGAGTTTTTATTTGAGATGAATCCATACAGTTGTCATTGTGAAGCACAATATACACAAACCATGCGGTGTGCAGATGGATATTATGGAACACCGGACAGAATTTCGTATCTGGGTTGTACCAAATGTCCAAGCGCAATAGGGGCAGATGGTAAAGAAGTACCTGCGCACAGCGAACCGGGGAATAATGCAAATATAACTGATTGTAAAATTTCATCAGGTGTTGAGTTTAATGATGGTTCTGGGACTTATGTTTACACCCAAGACTGTCATTATTCAGAAAACTGACTAGTGCGCCAGTGCCATTTGAATTAACTGTTTTGATTCAACCAAAAATTCCATAGGCAATCGCGATAATATCGGTGTCGCTGCCGCGCCAATTATCAATGCGGTTGCCGTGTCAGAATCAATTCCTGATTGGGTTAAAAACTGTAATTGTCTGGCATCTATTGCGCCAGTGGTTGCTTCGTGTGATTGAATATTGTCGCCATTTGCATGAATAATTTTTGGCAGTGTATTTGCCACGGCTGTGTTTCCGATTATTCGCGTGTCGCATTTAGACGCGTTTTTGCCATTGTGTCCAGAAAAACTGACCAAGCTGCGAAATGTTTGGTGCGATTTGTCTAATGCCACACCATAAGACACGATGTTTGATACAGTGTCGTCGCCGATGTGTATCATTTTTGTACCTGTGTCTGCGCATTGCGCACCGCGTGTTATCGCCAACGAGTAAAAATCACTATGCGCGCCACGACCTGCCAAAATAGTTGACGGATATTTCCATGTCAGTGCCGATCCGATTTCTACCTGAGCCCAATCAATACGTGCGCCAGAATCTGCGCGTCCGCGTTTGGTTACAAAATTTAATATGCCACCAACATTTTTGTCGCCTTGCATTTCGCCAGCATACCAATTTTGCACCGTAGAATATTTAACCGTTGCGCCATCATGCGCAATAATTTCAACAACCCCACTGTGCAGTTGGTGGTTTGGGCGACGCGGCGCACTGCAACCTTCCATATAACTGAGTGTTGCGCCATGGTCTGCAATAATCAAGGTGCGTTCAAATTGTCCTATTTTTGCAGTTTCAATTCTAAAATAACTGGCTAAATCAATAGGGCAGGCAGTATTTGGCGGAACATAAACAAATGTGCCATCGGAAAACACCGCCGCATTTAATGCTGCGAAAAAGTTGTCTGTTGATGGCACAACAGTACCCAGATATTTTTGCACTAAATCAGGGTATTGTTGCACGGCATCAGAAAACGGCAAAAATATAATCCCCAGTTTTTTTAATGCGTCTGTATATGATGTATGCACAGATTGACTGTCTATCACAGTGTCTGTTGCCATGCCCAGCAATGCCTGCTGTTCAGATTCTGGCAGCCCCATTTTTTCATATGTTGATTTCAGGTCAGAATTATCAACGGGTTGCGGTTTGTTGTAATAGTTTAATTCGTCATAATCAATTGGCGCATAGTCAAATTCTGCCCAATGCGGTTCTGTCATTTTTTGCCACGCACTTAACGCCGCCAATCGCCACTGGGTCAGCCAATCAGGCTCGTCCCGAATAGACGAAATTTCACGAACAAGATTTTCATTTAATCGTGGCACTTTATTCATCGCTTTGCGTTGCCAACTGTTTTGCCTGGGCAAAGAAGGTTAATGATTGCCCCAACAAGCCGTCTGTAAATGTTGCAGATAAAATTCCGTTAGGTTCTGTATTACGTAAATGTTCCAAGAAATTGGTTGCGCGATTTGTATAGTTATCAACACTGCGCGCGACATCGTTGTCCAGTTTAATTGCGCGGCGCAATTTTTCCAGCGCAAAAGGATTTTTCGCATATTCGTCTAATATTCCGCCCAGTGCGCGCCACAAAGGGTGTTCTGGGGTGTTGCGTGGCATAATATCTGTTGCCGCCATAATAGGAATCAGGTTTTGCAACAAGTCTTGATAAATCATTTCTGCGCTTTCGGCAACGGCATTTGTCGCAGATTTATTTTTCAGCAAAGTCTGAATTTTTACAATCAGGTTATATTGATGCGTCAGTGTTTTGCCCAACATTTTAACGCGCGAATTTATGCCATACAGAAACGCACCAATAAAACACAGCGACACTAAAATCAGCGCAAGACCAGTTAAAATCATAATATTTTGCATAATACACCCCTGAATAAATCTGGTTAAATCATAGACAGTATAACATAAATTTGCCGATTCGTGTGATTTATCTTGCGTCATATTTTTTATTAAGATTTGGTCTTGCACAGATTCGGTCAAGTTGTTATAATAAATATAATTAAATAGGATAAATAGCAGGAAAGGAAAGGTCTATGTTTCGCAAGATTCTTATTGTCGCGATGTTTGCAACTGCCGCAGGCTATTGTTTTGCCGCGACAAATTTACCACAAGTGGTCACATCAGAAGTGTATTATACCGAAGATAAAATCACTGACGGTGGCGAATACGAGCAAATTGATAAAACACAATATGACACAACCCAGCAAGTTGCTGCACCCGCGGCACCCGCAGAAGTGCCTGTATGGCCAATTGCTGGTTCTGATGCCGATGTAACTGTGGCATGTGAATCTGGGGCGTGCAGCAAATCAAAACAATCTGATAATATTCGTATTGTTTCAAAAATCGGTTCTGATTTAGTGGTAGAAAATAATTTTAATCTGGGTGCCGGCCGTATTGATGGTTTTGGCGGTTGGTCTGGTGGTGCAGATTTGTTGCATGGAAATCAGATTCCTGTGGGATTTGACGACGAATGCACAAATGGTTCTGAAATGCCGTTATTACATCGCGAAGTCTTGGAAGACGATGGCGGCAATATTTTAACTGTTTCGCGCAGTGGCAATGGCAATTGCTTTAAATATGGTGATGGATATGCGGCATTTGTTGCAAAAATGACATCTGACGGTAAAACTACAATCAAAGGTGTTGGTGCGCCTGCAAATGCGTTGGCACAAATTACATGTACCGCAGACGGTAATTGTGTATCGGGTGCCAGTACATCTGATTACACAGGTTTTGCGATTGATAAAAATGGCGAAGTTGTTGTAGAAGAACAAGAAATCGCCGTAGATATTTCTGCAGACGCAGAACCGCCAATGCAATTGATTGACCAAGTGCGTTCTTGGGTTGTTGCCAACGGTCAGACTTTGCGTGAAGTATTGCAGAGTTGGTGCGATAAAGAAGGTTGGGATTTAGTATGGGCAACATCGCGCGAATATCCAATAGAAGCCAGTGCCGTATTCAAAGGTCGCTTTGTTGATGTTGCGTCTGCGCTGGTACGTAATTTTGGTCGTGCAACACCAATACCATATGCCAAGTTCTATAAAGGTAATCGCGTTTTGGTAATTTCCACAACCGAAGAATAACATCGCAATTCATGTAGGAGAAATATAGATGACCAGACCAATAAAAATGTTTGTTTTATGCGGCATGCTGTGCGCGATTGCCACGGGCTGTGCGACTAAACAATCTGCCAAGGTGGCGGCATCTGTTGATAAAGATTTTATGAATGCATACGATGCGTTTGAAATGGCGCAAAATCCGCGTGCCAAGGTTGCCAGTGGCGATACCGTTTCTATGTCCGAAGGTATTTGGTTGGGAAATAAATCAACCGTACTGGAACATCGCAACAATTTACCATCGCAATATGAAACAGATACAGGCATTACAATTTTAATGAACGAACCTGTCAGCCTGCAAGTCTTGGCGAATAATATCAATTCTATTACGGGTATTCCTGTCAAAATAGATAGTCAGGTAAATTCTGAAAAATTAAAGAAATTGGTTAATGTAGCATATACAGGCAAATTGTCTGGGCTGTTGTCGCAAGTTGCCACAGATTTGGATTTATTGTGGTATTATGATAAAAATGCAATTGTGTTTTACGAAACAGAAACCAAGACATTTACATTATATGCGCTGGGGACAGAAATTTCATACCAGACGGCAATGCAAACAGATGACGGCAATCAAGTTTCATTGGAATCTACATTAAAAGAATGGGACGAAGTTGAAAATGCTATTTCTGGGATTATCGGCGGCACAGACAATGCTGATTTCACAGTATCGCGCAGTTTGGGTACAATAACCGTTACGGCGCCACCGTCAATCTTGGCACGCGTTGGCGAATATATTGAACGCCAGAATAAACGTCTGTCGCAATTGGTAACGATTGATGTCAAAGTATTACAAGTTTCAATTTCAAACGATTCGGCATTTGGGTTGAATTTGGCGGCGGCAATTAATTCTGCATCGGGTCTGAACATTGTTGCGAACCCCAAGAATAACCTGTCTTCAACCGAGGCCAGTTCCATGAATGTCGCTGTGTTATCAAATACAGTGTCTGCATTAACAGGCGCAACACACCTTGATGCCGCAGGCAATATTGTTGACGGCGCATATACGGCGGATCAAATCAAAGACGGTTCGTTGTCTGCATTGGCAGGCAGCAGCGCCCTGATAGAAGCACTGGCCAAGCAGGGCAAGGTTTCATTGGTAACCAATGTTGGTGTTACCACACGCAGCAATCGTGTCGCGCCGGTGAACAATACGCGTACTACGGGTTATATAAAACGATTCGAATCGCGCAACTTTACAACTGTTGAATCGTCAACGGTTGACCAAGACGATTTGGAAACAGGTTTTTCAATGCAACTGTTGCCAAATGTTTTGGAAAACGGCAAGATTTTATTGCTGTTCCGCATGTCTGTGCGCGAATTGTTAAAGATGTCAACGCAAACAATTGGTGAAGTAACATTGCAATTACCCGAAGTTGAAGAACGTTCGTTCATGCAAGAAGTAATTATGGAATCGGGTCAAATGCTGGTGGTGTCTGGGTTTGAAAAGCAAACAGACAACGACACGCGATATGGGTTGGGCGACCCAGACTTTATGGCGCTGTCTGGTTCGCGCGAAACATCGTCAACGCGTGATGTGCTGGTTGTGATATTGACACCGCAAGTTCTGGTCAGCCCGATGGACGCCGAACGCACGATTCAGCAACACTGGGGCGCACCGCTGAACTAGTGGCGAGT
>CANQCM010000035.1 GCA_947589625.1 uncultured Alphaproteobacteria bacterium | reverse complement strand
GTTGTCATTCCACGGCTTGACCGTGGAATCCAGTCATTATTAAAGTAGTGAGCGCAGCGAATACAAATACAATGGTGTTGTGTTGCAACACCATTGCCTAACCACTAACACTAACCACTCGCCACTAAAAACGGGGCGAATGCCCCGTTTTTACATTTGAATATACAAGTTTGGATTTTGCGATAATTTTTCTTGACCTGCATCAACAATTTCACGATATGCCAAGAACTTTTTCTTGTCTTCGGCACCCAGATTGCTGATTGCTGGCAATTTTACTGTCATAGGGTTCACATGTTGCCCGTTTTTAATAATTTCGTAATGTAAATGCGGGCCTGTCGCCAAACCTGTGGCGCCAACATAGCCGATTGTTTGGCCTTGACGCACGGTTGTGCCGACCACAACACCTTTGGCAAAACGCGACATGTGTGCATACAATGTTTCATAAGTACCATTATGGCGAATTTTTACATAATTACCATGGCCACTGTTATAGCCACGCGCAACAACGCGACCTGCCCCTGCGGCAGGAATTGGCGTACCTGTGGATGCGCGGAAATCAACCCCTTTGTGCGCACGGGTATAGCCTAATACTGGGTGCTTGCGCTTGTTAGAAAAACTGCTGGTGACCTTGGCATTATTGATTGGGGTGCGCTTTAATGATTTAATTGCGCCGTTGCCAGATTCGTCATAATACCCAATTGTGCCGTCTGATTTACGAAACCTATACATGCGCACATTGCCGCGCAGTGCATCAAATTGCACCGCCAAGACATGACCATTATCAACCTTGTCGCCATCACAGTAATTTTCTTCATACAGCACCGAAAACTTTTGCCCTGCGCGTACATCGCGTTCAAAGTCCATTTCAAATGCCAACAAATCATAAACATCTGCCAATATGCCAGCAGGTATACCTGCGCGCATGCCTGCCAGATAAAAACTGTCGCCGTCCAAGATTTCGCCACTGCGATACACCGCATGCACATCGCGTTCAATATCTATATTTTCGCATTTCCATGCACCGTTTTCATCGGCGGTCAATTCAACACGACGCCACGCAGATGGCACAATTACAATCTTGATTACCGCAACACCACTGCTGGGGCGATAAAATTCTATTTTGTCATTATCAGCACGCAAAGTGGTAATGCCTGCGTCTGATTTCAAGGTCTTGGCAATTTCAATTACATCGTTGTTGTTCAGCCCCTGTTCGGTCAGCAACCCAGACAATGTGTCCCCAGACTTCACAGCGACCACAGATTGCACCCCGTCATCTGAATCTGATTTAGTTGTTGTTTTACCGCCGTGCATAACAACAACAGCAATTGCGACTATCGCCATTAGCCCCGCCAAACCCATGACAACACGCGCCAAGAGTTTTGAATTTATAATATCTTTTGCTTTTTTCATAAGGCTGATTATAATGGTTTTATGGAAATAAATCAAGCGTTCACAATCTTAAAAAATGCAGGCGGCATGCGTGCTGCGCGGATAATTACTGAAAACAGTGAAAATTTATCACGATTTCGCGTATGGCGGATTGCGCGGAAATTGCGCCGTGGGGTGCCTGTTGCCAAGATTATTGGTATGAAATGGTTTTACGGACTGCAATTTTTTACCAATCGGCATACATTGGACCCGCGCCCAGATACAGAAACACTGGTTTGTGCGGTTATTTCAGATTGTGCAGTTGACACACCACGACAGATTCTGGATTTGGGAACTGGTACAGGTTGTATTATTGCATCAATTGTAAAAAATGTGCGCAATTCACGCGGTGCGGGTGTTGATATTTCCCACGGTGCACGGCGCGTTGCACGAAAAAACATTCGTGATTTAGGATTGTCTGGACGCATTAAAATTATGCGTGGAAATTTCGCAAACAAACACCTGTTTGCACCTGATTCTTTTGATATAATCGTGTCAAATCCGCCATATATTGCGCGTGGTGATGCGCGGGTAAATGATGGCGCAATGCATGACCCACATATTGCATTATATGCCGATGATAATGGATTGGGCGCATATAAACAAATTGCACCAAATGCATGGCATTGGTGCAAAATGGGTGGAAAAATATATCTAGAAATTGGCGCAGGGCAAATGGAATCTGTGCGCGAAATATTTGAATCTGTGGGGTGGAAATTTGTTCGCACAGAAAAAGATTTGTCTGGAATAGACCGCGTATTAGTTTTTATCAAAAACTAATCATCATCGTCATGACAATGACCGCACCCACAACCACAGCCATGAAAGACTTCACATTTGGTGCGACATGCTGATTTCGGCACGAAATAAGGATTGCTTTCTTTTAATATCCCAATTGTTGAATCCAGTCCATGACCATGAACGACATAAGTTTCATTAGGCAAATTCATGTCATAAATTTTATCAATTGATGTGCGTAATTGTTTTACATCGCCAGTTGGCAAATCGCAACGCCCCACCCCATCGCGAAAAATAGTATCACCTGTGATTAAAATGCCATAGTCTGGAAAATGATATGTCATACCCCCAGCCGAATGCCCAGCTGTTTCAATAATATTCATATCCAACCCGTCAAGAATTTTAACCGTGCCTGCGCCCAGTGGTGTAGGACGCGTATAATCCGCCGGTATGTTGGGCAATTGGAACATGTCCAAAATTGGGTTGCCCCATAAAATCAAATCATTATCACGCGGATTCAAATACCATGGCACATTATATGCCGCCGCCAGTTGCGGTGCCGCCGAAATATGGTCGCTGTGTCCGTGTGTTGCGTAAATCGCCACCAAATGCAGATGACGGGCGTTTAATAATTCTTGCCATGCATCAACATGTCCCCACGGGTCAAAAATTACACAATCTGTGCCGCACGACACCAGCACAGAATTTGTGTTTTCTGGTTGCATACGGATTACTTCAAATTGTGGTTTTGTGGTCATTATTTTTTCGCACTTTTCTTGCGTTTAGCGGTTTTCTTGTTGCCAAACACAATTTGTTTGATTTCATCGCCAGTCAAAGTTTCGCGCGTCAATAACTCGTTCGCCAATTTTTCAACAGTTTTGCGATTCTTGACCAGCAGCTTTTTTGCATCTTCGTGCGCTGCATTTAACCAGTTGCGGATTTCGTCATCAACCAGTTCAGCTGTTTTTTCAGACGCGTTTTCCAGTGCGCTGTGTCCGCTAAAATTTGACGATTGATGTACCGCTGCCAATCCGACACGTGGTGACAAACCTGCGGTGGTGATTGCATAACGCGCCAATCTGGTCGCAGACGCGATGTCTGATTCGGCACCAGTTGTGATTTTATCGGCACCAAAGAATACTTCTTCGGACACACGGCCTGCCAACGATACAGACAATTGTGCGCGCACTTCTGCCAGTGTCATGGAAACCTTGTCATCAATTGGCAAATGTTGCACCATGCCCAGCGCACGACCACGCGGAATAATTGTAGCCTTGTGTATTGGGTCAATAATATCTGCATACATCATACTGACAAAGGCATGACCAGCTTCGTGATATGCGGTCAATTTTTTGTCTTCGGGGCGCATTTTGCGAACTTTACGCGGCCCCATCAAGATTTTATCGCGTGCCTCTTCAATATCAATTGGTGCAATTTTATCGCGCCCGTTGCGCACTGCATGCAACGCGGCTTCGTTTAACAGATTTTCCAAATCTGCCCCAGAAAAGCCAGTTGTTCCGCGCGCTAAATCGTGCAGATTGACATCGTTTGCAACCTTGACCCGTTTTGCATACAGGTTCAAAATTTCATTACGGCCAGACATATCTGGCAAATCTATATGCACCTGACGGTCAAAACGCCCAGGCCGTAATAATGCCGCGTCCAGCATATCAGGACGGTTCGTTGCACCAATTACTATTATGCCTGTATCATTTGCAAAACCGTCCATTTCAATCAGTAATTGATTTAATGTCTGTTCGCGGTCTTGGTCATTAAAAGCGTACGAATTGCGCCGCTGGCCAATTGCGTCTATTTCATCAATGAACAAAATGCACGGTGTGTTTCGTTTTGCCATTTCAAAGATTTCTTTGATTTTTGCAACACCCAATCCAACAATAATTCCAGAAAAATCACTGCCCGATGTGGCAAAAAACGGGACATTTGCTTCGCCTGCGATTGCACGCGCCAGCAATGTTTTTCCAGTACCTGGTTCGCCTGCCAATAAAACACCGCGCGGAACACGGGCGCCCAATGCACGGAATTTTTCTTTGTTTTTCAGGAAATCTACAACCTCCATTAATTCTTGTTTTTCAGAATCAATGCCTGCAACATCTTTGAATGTTGTTTTCGGTTTGTCTGTGGTAATTTTAGTTGGATTTTGATTCATTAAACTGCGCCCGATGCCACCGACACCGCCACGAATACCGCGGAAAATCCAGAATATAAACAACAAGCCCAAAATTATTGGAAACCATGTCAAAAAACCGTCCATCATAGATTTGCTGTTGTCAATGGTGATGGTCGCACCACTTTCTGCGATTTTTGCCAGCATTTCTGGGTCGTATGAAATTGTCGCCTTGTATTTTGTGCCATCGCGCAAAGTGCCTGTGGCGATATCTTCGTGAATTTTCATTGTTTCAATTTCGCCACTGCGCGCCAAAACATCAGAAAAAGTCAATTCCACAGGTGCTGCATCATTTGCATTGTTAGACATAAAACTCTGCGAAATAATTGCGATAAACAGCCCGATAAAAATTACCAAGAATATTGTTGAACTGTTGCGGCGGCGTTTTACCGTGGCAACCATAGATGAATTATGTTTTGTTTTTTTATTTTCCATGTCTTTTCCTAAAACTTGTTTTGTTACCTTCGGGAACAATTAAAATCTGACCGCGCAGGCGCCGAATTGTGCAATGCCCCAATGTGAATTGCGTGTCGTGCATCAATTGGTTCAATGCACGTGTCAATGATTCCAGACGCGGCTGATAATAATTCCCCCCAATAGTTTGAATCAATGTTCCCAGAAACTTTAACCTAATCTCTGCCCCTTGGTCAAATAGAAAAGAATCAGTGAACATTGCCCCACCCCGACATTGAACCGCAGAAACCAATTCTGCGACATTGTCGTCCAGAACGCGCCGTGTGCGCGCCAGATTTTCAATTGCCAATAAAATTCGCGCATCGCTGATACCCAATTTTTCGTCCAACAAATGCCGATTTTTACGAATTTTCACACGCGTATATTTTGTGTCATCGTTCATTTCATCTATAAAATATTTCACATGATTTTCATCGCACCACGCGCGTAATTCCTGCCTATAAATCCCCAACAACGGGCGAATGATTTTTATCCCATCGCGCACACTCTCGCCACGCATCGCCGCCAAGCCGTACAGACCACTGCCCCGCGCCAGATTCATCAAAAAAGTTTCAATCTGGTCATCGGCTTGGTGTGCAACAGCCAGATATTCAATACCGTGCGCATGGCAATAATCTGTCATAAACTTATACCGCGCCAGGCGCGCCGCCGCCTCTATCCCAGTGGTGGGTTTGTCCCCTGACCAACGAAAGATTTCACATGGCACATTTAATTTCGCGCATAAATCGCGCACATATTCAGATTCTGTATCTGCTGCCGCACGCAGTCCGTGATTTACATGCAGGCAAACAATATCCGCACCAATTTCTTTTAACCAACACAACAAACACACAGAATCAACACCGCCACTGACCGCGACAGCGATTTTTTTCCCGTGATATTTTGCCATAAAATCCAGAAACTTTTGATTCATAATAACGCCATTTTATGATATAATTTCCAAAAATAAAGGAAAAAGAAATATGCAGAAAAAAATAAAAACTATTGCGGTTTATTGCGGTCATCAATTTGGGGCTGATAAAAAATTCCGTCAAGATGCAATACGCATCGGGACTTTACTGGGTGAAAATAATTTTAATATGGTTTTTGGTGGCGGCAATGTTGGTTTAATGGGTACTGTCGCAGGTGCCGCACTGGATTCAGGCGCGCATGTTATTGGTGTATCAACCCGTGATGTTGTCGCGAAACAAGAGCCTGTGCATGATAACATAGATGTTGAAATCGTCATGGGCGTCAATGAACGCAAACAGAAAATGTACGATTTATCAGACGCATTTATAATTTTGCCTGGGGGCATTGGTACATTGAACGAATTAACCGATATTATGACCATGCAACAAATCGGCGAATCTGATAAACCGCTGTTCTTTTTGAATACAGATTCATTTTGGGCGCCTTTTGCACGGCTGTTTGTACATATGCAAAAATGTGGTTTTATTGAAAGCGTACACGATTATCATATTGTGGTTGCAAACACGCCTGCTGAATTATTCCAGAAAATTATTGCATATAATCATTAAGATATTTCAATGACCTTGTCGCGCGATGTGTTGCCACGAATTATAGTTATGCGACATTTAGCAATGCCAAAATGCTTTGCCAACATTTTAATAACTGCGTCATTTGCTGCACCATCAGACGGCGCCGATGTTGTATGGATACGATATGCATCTGCGGCAACTTGTTCCAGTGCATTACGGCGCGCACGCGGTAATACATGAACTGAAATTATCTGTTTTTCTGACATTCAATTGTCTTTCGCCATGCCTCGTGTGGCGCACCAGCGCACAAGTGCAAATGAAAATGAAACACCGATTGATGCACCATTGGCGCGTCTGCACCTGCATTTGCCAATATATTAAAGTTTTGTTTTACACCCAACGCGTCCGCAGTTTTGGCAAAACAATCCCAGAATCCCAACTGTTCCGCAGGTGTCGCGTTTTTCGTAAAATCCAGAATATTTTCATATTCCCCGCGTGGCACCACCAGCGCATGCGTATCAAACATGGGATTTACATCATAAAAACTTAACGCGTATTTATTTTCGCAGATTTTTTTTGACGGAATTTCGCCACGAATAATTTTAGCAAAAACATTGTTTTTATCGTACATAATTAAAAATCCTTTGGTCAAATCACAGATTATTATAAAGCAATCGCAAAATCAAGTCTTGAAATATTTTTTATGCGCACTATATTTTCGGCATAAAGCACTGAAGGAGATACTTATGAAATTCAAACCTTTACATAATTATGTACTGCTGGCGCGGATAGAAGAAGAAAACAAAACCGCTGGCGGAATTATTATCCCAGATAATGCCAAAGAAAAACCATCACGCGGTCGCGTTATTGCCGTGGGTGACGGCGCATTTGAACATGGCGCACGTATGCCGATGACGGTTCAGGTTGGCGATACTGTATTATTTGCAAAATGGGCATCATCTGCGAACGAAGTCAAAATAGACGGTAAGGATTATGTTCTGATACGCGAATCTGACATTTTGGGTATATTATAAAAATCAAAAGGATTAAATTATGGCAAAAGATATTGTTTTTGATACAGATAAATTGGCAACAGGTGTTGATAAACTGGCAAATGCTGTCAAAATAACCATGGGCCCCAAGGGTCGCACAGTTGTAATTGAAAAATCTTATGGTGCGCCCACCGCAACCAAAGATGGTGTGACGGTTGCCAAGGCGGTGTCTTTATCTGACCCACAAGAAAATGTTGGCGCACGCATGGTTCAAGAAGTTGCCAAGAAAGCAGGCGATGACGCAGGTGACGGCACAACAACTGCAACTGTGTTGGCACAAAAGATTATTCGCGAAGGTCGCCGTGTAATTGCAGCAGGCATGAATCCAATGGACATCAAACGCGGTATTGATATGGCAACTGCGGCAGTTATTGCAGATATTGACGCGCATGCACGCCCTGTGAAAAACAGTGCTGAAATTGCCCAGGTTGCAACGATTTCTGCAAACAGCGATTCAGACATTGGCGAAAAAATCGCAGACGCAATGAAGCGCGTTGGCAAAGAAGGTGTTATTACCGTTGAAGAAGCCAAAGGTCTGGAAACAGAAATTGATGTAGTAGAAGGCATGCAATTTGACCAAGGATTTATGTCGCCCTATTTCGTCACCAACAGCGAAAAAATGATTGCAGAACTGGACGGCGCACAAATTCTGGTATCTGAAAAGAAAATCACAGGTTTACAGGCATTATTGCCTATTTTGGAACCAATTGCGCAATCTGGTCGCCCATTGTTGATTATTGCCGAAGATGTTGAATCCGAAGCGTTGGCGACATTGGTGTTGAACCGTCTGCGTGGTGGGCTGAAAGTATGCGCGGTCAAAGCCCCTGGTTTTGGCGACCGCCGCAAAGAAATGCTGAAAGATATTGCCGCATTAACAGGCGCAACAGTTGTGTCTGACGATATGGGCATGACATTTGAAAACATTACGCCTGCGGTTTTGGGTACTGCGAAAAAAGTCGTTGTTGCCAAAGATTCTACATTGTTGGCACAAGGCGGTGGTGATAAAGCCGCGATAGAGGCACGCGCTGATGAAATTCGTAAACTCTTGACCACAACAACCAGCGATTATGACCGCGAAAAATTGTCTGAACGGTTGGCAAAATTGGTCGGCGGCGTGGCAGTAATCAAGGTTGGTGGCATGACCGAAGTGGAAGTTAAAGAGAAAAAAGACCGTGTTGATGACGCACTGGCTGCAACCCGTGCAGCAGTTGCCGAAGGCATTGTCGCAGGTGGCGGTATCGCATTAGTCCGCGCAACCGCAGCATTGGAAAAAATCAAGGGCGAAAACACAGACCAAAATGTCGGGGTTGATATTATTCGCCGCGCACTGGTTGCGCCATGCGCACAAATCGCAGAAAACGCAGGTGTGTCGGGCGAAATCGTTGTGGGTAAAGTTATGGAATCCAAAGATTACAATTTCGGATACAATGCCCAAACTGGCGAATATGTTGATATGATGAAATCAGGAATTATTGACCCAGCCAAGGTTGTTAAAACTGCAATCGCAGCTGCAGCCAGCACCGCAGGTGTTCTGTTGACGACAGGTGCAGTTATGACAGAAATTCCCGAAGAGAAAACCCAATCGCCACAAATGGGTGGCGGCATGCCAGGAATGATGTAAAAAAA
>CANQCM010000034.1 GCA_947589625.1 uncultured Alphaproteobacteria bacterium | reverse complement strand
TACGAACATTGTTCCTAGAATTAAAATAAAAAGAAAAGAGTTGTCATTCTCGGGCTTGACCCGAGAATCCAGTTAATGATGTCGTGAGCGAAGCGAACACCACCACTAACACTAACAACTAGCCACTAACTACTATAACTTGTAATAACAATTACCAGTATATGTGCCGGAACCTGTGCTGTCGGAAAAACTGCTGCCTGATGGAATATAACATGATGTTATCGTAGTAGAACCTGCCGCGGATTGCCCTGCGACCCCGCCAGACGATGGGCATTTGGTACAACCAGTACCAGCTGTTTTTGGACTGCCATAATATCCCGCGGCGCAACGGTATTCTGCGCCCTTTACGCATTCGCCACAATTACATGTTGCAGTATCTCTCATTTCGTACCCAGTGCTTGCAGCGTACCAATATGGCTTTGACGGAGAACAGTTGCCCTCACACGCTGGACATTCACAAGTATTATATGTAACCGTGCAATTACTATATATAGGGTCGGTATATGTTTTGACGCTTATTATCCCTTTACCTTGACAGCCAAAGCAATGGGTAAATATGCCATTTTCATAACATTTTTTTATATAGCCCGAACAATTAGCTCCGCTCGGGCGTTGTTCAGTATATGGACAGCCACTAGCTTGTGTTGGTGTGCCATAATACTTACATTCAGCCCCCAGTGCCGTGTTGCCAACAGTAATAATGGCAATCAAGTTTAATATTATTAATGATGTTTTCATTTCTTTTACTCCTGTGTTTTGTTAAACAAAACCACCAAAAAATTTGGTGGTCAGGAGGTTAAGAACAATCCAAAGTATTGCGTTGCTTATTGAATATTAGGCAACCCTCCTGACCATAAATCAGGAGTTATTTCCGTCGTAATAATAAAAACAGGCGCAATCCGCGCCCCATAAGTATATATTCCGACGCTTTGGCAGAGGTTCTTAAGCCTCATTATGACAATCTGTCATAACACAGGTATTATAAGAGATAAATTTTTTTATGTAAAGGACGTTTAGCGTTTAGTAGTTATGTCGCGCATTGCGCGACGAGTCAATTTACTGGATTCCACGGTCAAGCCGTGGAATGACACAGTTCTTTATTTCTTAAAATATGAACATTGTTCCTAGCATTGAAATAAAAAGATAAGAGGTTGTCATTCTCGGACTTGACCCGAGAATCCAGTCTTTATTAAAGTAGTGAGCGTAGCGAACACCTTATTACCTAACCACTAACACTAATCACTCGCCACTAATAAAAACATTCCCCAAATGGGGAATGTTTTTATTTCGCACGTTCCACATATTCCAGTGTTTCGGTGTTTACTACAATCTTTTCGCCTGCATTTACAAACAGTGGTACCTGAACACGAACACCGTTATCCAGCACTGCTGGTTTGCCGCCACTGGTTGATGCGGTTTGCCCTTTTAACGCCGGTTCTGTTTCTTCTACTGTTGCAATAACTGTTTTCGGCAAAGAAATTGACACAGGGTGACCTTCAACAAAGTTTGCCTTGACCGTCATTTCAGGCGCCAAGAATTTCATTTGTTCGCCCAAAGAATCCACTGGCATTGTGAATTGTTCATAATCCGCCAGATTCATAAAGTATGCGTCTGTACCGTCAGAATACAGATATTGGCAATCAAAATCTTCAACAGTTAATTTTTCAACCTTGTCTTCGGCGCGCCAACGGTCGCCGCCCTTGTTTCCAGAATCAATGTCGCGCAAGTCTGCCTGAACAAATGCGCCGCCCTTGCCTGGTTTAACCTTGGTAATAGATGTTACAGAATAGCGTTTGCCGTTATGCGAAATAACCCAGCCCACGCGCATATCATTTGCAATATAAGATGCCATAAATATACCTCTTTGATTATTTTACCCGTAAATTATACGGAAAACTGACCCAAACGCAAGGCATTTTTGCAACAAAAATCCGCCATTGCGGCGGATTTATTTTTACATACGCATTGGCATCAATATGAACAACGCGTCTGTCTTTTTATCCGTAGATTTAATAATCGTTGGTGATAATGGGTCTTGCATTTCCATTTGGAACTTGTCGCCTTCAACCTGGGCGGCAACGTCCATCAAGAACTTTACATTAAATGTCACAGTAAATGCACTGTCGCCATTATATTCAATGTCTAATTCTTGGGTTGCAGTACCTGCATCAGGACTTGACGCATTAACAACCAATTTGTTCATAGAATATGTCAATTGTACAGATTTTGTTTTATCAACACTGGCAACCGACACCAAATCAACCGCGTTCAAGAATTGCTTTCTGTCCATAATGGCAATCTTGTCATTGTCTTTTGGAATTGCGACGCGATAATTCGGATATTGCGCATCAACCAATTTACTGGTCAATGTTGCAGGCCCAATTTGAAAACGCGCCTTGGTATCTGACAATTCAACAGAAACATCGTCAACGGTTGCATCTTCTAGTAATTTAGACAATTCACCAATTGCACGGCGCGGTAAAATAACCGATGGCATTTCCAAACTGCCTGCGGGGGCTGGCATAGAACACAGACCCATACGCTGGGCATCTGTGGCAACCGCCGTCAGCATTTTATTTTTGCCTTCGTCCGAGATATGAAAATAAATTCCACCCAGATAATAACGCGCGTCATCTGTTGGAATTGCAAATTTTGTTTGATTTATCAAGTGCGCCAAATCGCCTGTGGTCATTTGGAATTTTGTGGTCAGATTGCTGCCTGCCATCACAGGAAAATTTTCCGCAGGCAATGTCGGCAGGCGAAATACAGCGCGTCCACTGGACACCACCAATTGGTCGCCTGTTTGTTTGAAACTGATTTCTGCGTCATCTGGCAATTTACGAACAATATCGTACAGCATTTGGACAGGCACAGTTGTTTTACCGCCCAATGTAATATCAGCCGCGACATGTTCAACTAATTCTAAATCTACATTTGTTGCAGACAGAATTAAATCGTCTTTTACTTCTATTTTAACATTCATCAAAATAGGCAATGTCGCACGTTTTTCAACGATTGATTGCATATGACCCAGCGCGCGGATTAAAACCTGACGAAACACAGAAAATTCCATTACTTGCTCCTGTTTATTTAATTTGTGCCTACATTCTTTGCAGTTAGTTTATCAAAAAACACCGATTCGGTGCAAGGGCAAAAGCAAGCATTTTTTCACACACAAAAATAAAAATTTGTACGACCTATTTTGCCATAACTTTTTCCAATTTTGCACGTAATTTTTTCATATCGTCATATCTAGTAAATTTGCCGCGTTCTGCAATTGATATATCGCCGCTTTCTTCACTGACGACCAGAATCGTTGCGCCAGAAACCTCGGATAATCCCAGTGCCGCGCGATGACGCGTTCCATATTTCCAATTCAAATTATTTTGCGATAATGGCAAAATTGCACCTGCGTATGCGATGCGGTCACCAGTAATAATTACTGCGCCATCATGCAGTGGCGTTTTATTAAAAAATATTGTCAGTAATAATTCACTGGTAATAACTGCGTCAATATGAACACCCTTTTTTTCAATTGCACTTTCGTCTATCATACTGGGGAATACTATCAGTGCGCCAGTATGTTTTGCAGACATATATTCTGTTGCAGACACAATCGCATCCAGCGCACGATTATCGCGTTGCACCACAGAATCATGTTTGAATATACGTCGCCACACGCTTATATTACCCATCAACGCCATAAACTTGCGCAATTCTGGTTGAAATACTACAATTAAACTCAAAGATAAAAACAACGCTGTCCAGTGTAAAAAACCACCCAACAAATCAAGGTGCGCCCAATTCAAAATGAAACTGACGACCCACAACAATGCCAACCCCAGCAATCCACGCACTAATTTTTCAGACGATGTATTTCTTATAAAAGTGCGGTAAAACAACCACACAATAATTGCAATTATAATAATTTGAATCAAACCCAACCAATTTATCATTTTAGCATTTTCCTTTTTTTAATTTTCGTTTTGTGTCATCAACCCATTTATTAAGTCTTCTATTGGTAATTTCAACCATTCTGGGTCATCACGATACACAGGCGCACCACGCGACATTGTTGTTTTACACGGGTTATCATCTGCCAGCCAATTTTCCAGCAAATCGCCTGCCAACAAACCAACACCTGCACCTGCGACCAGTCCAATTCCACCTGTTAATGGTGCCAATAATAACCCCAGTCCCGTTGCAGATGCAACCTTGCCTGCAACCGCCGCACCACTTATTTTTATATCTGGTTCTGATAAACTGCCAATCAATTCAACAGAATTTACTACATTACCCGTCAGTGACAATTTTAATCCGCGCACAGGCACTGTTGTCAAAGACAATTTCATTGTTTCTTTTCCCAAATCCAGCGCACCTGCCAATCGCAAATTAATTGCATTTGTTTCCACTGCGACACCGTTTTGTGTTTCTGCCAAACCATTGCGCAATTTCAAATTTATCGCCACACACTCTATTTTTATTTGATTATGTTTTTTCTCGCTGGAAAATAAATCTTCTATGCCGTGCCGCAAATTAGTCAAGAAATCTGCACCATAAATATTTTTAACCAGCGCAGAATACGCATACCCTGAACCCACAGAATAAATCTGAACAGGCCCAGTGATTGTACTCATTAATTCAGATAAATCGTGTCCGTTTGCCTCGAGATATGTTTCAAAGTTCGTATTCAAATCGCTGATAAAATTATCAATTTGAATTTCACTTAAAATTTTTCCAACTGATATTTCGCGCCCTATTGCACCTGCGCGTGCAGATAAAAGACCGTCAGGCGCAATTGTGCCATCAGCGGCGACAGAAATTTTTCCGCCACCCATAGACAAGTTTCCGTCAATGCGAACATTGCCATCGTTTTGTACAATTTTTGCATCAATATCACGAATACTTAATTCACGGTATACAACCAAATCAGATATATCCAGATGCAAATTAAAATTAAATTTCAGAAATTCTGTACCAAACAATGGAATACCTTGGAACGCATTTAACGGTCTGTCGGGACGCACCCATTTATGACGATACAGGTTTGGAAAAATATGCATTAAACTGATATATTCTGATTCAATATCTGCATTTATAACATACGGCTTTTTGCGCCAATCAAATGTGCCAGACAATGTTATTTCATCGCCATTTACAGATATTGACGATTTGCGCAATTTTAGTTTTTTCCAATCATAGCCGCCTGCGATATTAATTTTTAACAACGGAAAATCAGGCATATCATAATTCAAGAATCGCCCAATTGTTGCAATATCAGGAACATCACCTTTGATAACAAAATCAATTGGCGCAAGACTTGTACCTTCCAGTGCGATATTGGAAATCAGTGCTTCGCCACCTGTGGCAAAAGCAACCTTCATCGGGTAAACTTTGCGTTCTGCATTATATTCAGAAAACGACACAATAAACGGATATACATCATCTGTAAATTTTATCCACCCAGAATATTCACGCCCGTCATGCTTGGGTATATATCGCATTTCAAAACCAGCGAGGCTATATTTTTCATCAAACACATACGCTGTCAAATTTCTGATTTCAACACCGCCCAAGCCTGGATCGACAAATGGGTATTTTGGTTTTTCTGGTGTCACATTTTCTGTGGTTGTGGTCTGTGCGTCATCTGTATTGGTGCGCGGAATATCGGTTTGAAAAGAATATTTTCCCTCTTGATTTTTTTCAACATCAATTACTGCATCATAAATTTTTATATTTTGAATTGTCGGTCTGTCCTGGAATAAAGAAATCAGATTTATTGTTACAAAAACGCGTTGCGCACTGAACGCATAATCGCGCGTTGCCCATTCGGCATTTGGAATACGAACATCGTTTAATTCTATCTGGGGACGCAATGAAAAATGCCACGATACAGCACCTGCAATTTCAACATCGCGACCTGTGGCATCGCGCAATACAGACACGATTCCACCACGCAAAGTTTCCAGATTTATGCGACTTAATGCGACAATTGCCGCAACAATTAAACCCATCACAAACAGAAACACAATGTGAAAAATTGTAAAAAATAAATTTCTTGTTTTTTTCATTTTCTTACGGCAACTTAAATTCAAAAAATTTCACCACAGGTTTCATAAAATCTGGAATCTGGGCAGTTATGGTTATGATTTTCCCACTTGACGGGTGCTGAAATGTTATCTTATACGCAAATAAAAACAAGTTATTTGTTGCCAGCACAGATTGAATAGTGTCATTCATTTTTTTATTGCGCCCATAAATATCATCACCAACAATTGGCGCATGTAAAGACAAGGCACTGTGAATACGCAATTGATGTGTACGACCTGTTCTGGGCGAAAACAAAACCCACGATAAATCGCCTGCACTGGACAAGACTTGATATTCTGTAATTGCGCGTTGTGGTCGTTGACCCGTACCGTCGTTTATTCGCGTATCGGTGTCAAAGACCTGACCTTTTATCATATAATTATCAATCACACCACGCACAGGCTTTACTGCGCCATTTAACAATGCCAAATATTGCTTGTGCGCAGTTTTATTCTGAAATGCGTTTGATAAAATTTGCGCGGCGCGTTGATTTTTTGCCACCACCAACAGCCCACTCGTTTCGCGGTCAATTCTGTGAACCAATGAAATTTTATCATACGGAAACAATGCCGCTGCCATTTTATCAATTGATTTGGCAATCCCAGTACCACCTTGAACTGCCAGACCTGCAGGCTTGTTAAACACAACAATATCATTGTCATTATGAACAATACATTTGCGCAAGTTTTCCAAATCAGACAAAGAAAATTTTTCGCCTGTTTCTGTCTTTTTGCGAAATGGTTTAGTATATTCAGACAATGTTGGTGGCACGCGTATCGCATCGCCTGCGCGCAAGATTTCTTGACCACGAACGCGCGATGAATTGCACCGAATTTGCCCGCCACGACACAGTTTATAAAATTCGCGTTGTGGCATTGACGGAAAACGGCGCAAAAACCACCGTAATAGCCTTGTTCCCTCTTCGGTCTGTGAAATTATGATAACTTCCGCCATGCGTATTTATTCGCCGTATGTAATTTGAACGATGTTTTGACCATTGCCAGATTTACAATCGCCAATTGCGCCACTGGTTGTGCCACCAGACATTTGATAGCCCACAGAATCAGACCATGCCTTGGTTACAAAATATTCGCAGTCAGATTCACTTAACCCCGTAATACTGACAATAAATTGACGCGAATTTGACGGGTCAACACTCAATTCATATGTGCCACCATACGGATTTTTATTAGACATGCCAATTGCGCCAAAAATTGTGGAATTGTTTATATGCGAATAATCGTCATATTCGCCCAACAGCGTTCTGACCTGGGTCACCATTTGCAAGACTTCGTCGTTGACACTTGTGCGCTTTTGCGTACGCATTGCGGTTGAAATCATGCCAATTGCGCCAACAGTGATTACCCCCATAATCGCCAATACGCCCAACATTTCAATCATAGAACGTCCAGATTCGTATCTCATAATATTACCCCCATTTGCTATTTATCATTTTATATTCTATCATAAAAGGTATGAATATTCAATTTGCAGATTTAATAGAAAACAGTCCTAATGCCCCAGGTGTCTATCGCATGTATGACGCCGATGGCGCGCTGTTATATGTGGGCAAGGCAAAAAACCTGTCAAATCGTCTGCATCAATATCTGGACATTTCCAAACTGGAACCGCACAAGCAAATTATGCGCCCATTGGTTGCGCGCGTTGAATGGGAAATCGTTCCGACCGAATCGGACGCGCTTGTTCGCGAACAGGAACTGATTAAAACACTGAAACCAAAATACAACATTATGCTGACGGACGGAAAAATGTACCCGATGATTGCGCTGACAAATTCTGAATATCCGCGTCTGTTGAAATTCCGCGGTCGTATATCCCAGCGGCGCGATGTCTATGGCCCATATCCGTCTGTTATTGCATTAAACGAAACAATCAAGACAATTCAGCGCGTATGCCAAATCCGCACATGCACAGACACATTTATGCGCAATCGCACACGTCCATGTTTGTTGTATCAAATTGGGCGTTGCAGTGCGCCTTGCACCATTGCCCAAACAGATTATAATGCACGCGTTTCATTGGCGCGCCGAATACTGACTGGCGACAGTGAACCAATCATTGCAGACCTGACGCGCGACATGCAAAAATATTCTGATGAAATGGACTTTGAAAACGCCGCAATTTGTCGTGATAAAATTGCCGCATTGACGCATACATCAAATCGCGGTATTCGGCGCCCAGATGCACATAGCGCGGGTTTAGATTGGAACGCATCTGTTAATGATTTGGAAAATTGGCTGGGGATAAAAATAGAATGCGCAGGTGTATTTGATAATTCACATTTGTTTGGTAAAAATTCGGTTGGTGCAATGATTGCATTTGGTCATGACGGGTTTATAAAATCTGCATATCGTCATTTCAAATTGCATGACAAATCAAATGCAGGAAATGATATCGGCATGATGCAAGAATTTGTTTCGCGCGCGGTGGCACGTGGCCCAAAACTAGATTTAATAATTGTTGATGGTGGCCCAACACAATGGCGCATTGCGCACAGTGTTGCACCAAACATACCTGTTATCGGTGTAACCAAGGGTGTTGTTCGTGATGGCGATGAACATTTCATTATGCCTGACGGTTCTGTATATCGCGATATGCCACGCGATTCGCGCTTATTTTTAATGTTGCGCGCCGTACGTGATGAAGCGCACAGATTCGTAATCACATTTCATCGCACAACGCGCGCAAAAAACGCAACCGCATCGGTATTGGACGAAATTGACGGTATTGGCCCAACACGCAAACGCGCTTTGCTGACCCATTTTGGCAGTGTTCGCGCCATTGCAGACGCATCTTTGACTGGATTAAAACGCGTGCCAGGATTGGGCAAAAATGCTGCAGAAAAAATTTATGCCTATTTTCATTCAGACGTGGTATAATCAGCACATATAACCAAGGGAGAAAAATTATGAAATTTTTTGTGAACTTTTTATCTGC
>CANQCM010000033.1 GCA_947589625.1 uncultured Alphaproteobacteria bacterium | reverse complement strand
GCAGATAATTTTTTTCCCTTGCGGCGTCCAAAAGTTCTTATTTCTTGTTTTTCCATATTTTTAGTATAAAATCGCAAAGGAAATAAAACAAGGGTAAAAGATATGAGACAAGGGCTTGGTGAAGATTTAATCGCACGCGTGTTGGGCGGTGCGCCAAAATATACATTGGCAGAACTGGAACAAAAATTCCCACTACGCGATTTACCAGACGGCGCGTTTGTTACGCGTTTCGCACCCAGTCCCACAGGCTTTATGCACTTGGGCGGTCTGTATGGCGCATTGATTGATTGCAAATTGGCGCGTCAGTCGGGTGGGGTGTTTATGTTAAGAATAGAAGACACTGACACTAAACGCGAAGTGGCATCTGCGGTTGATATTATTATTGATTCTATGCACCGATTCGGTCTGGAATATAATAATGATGAAAAATACGGCCCATATTATCAATCACAACGCAAAGACATTTATCATTCGGTGGCGGCGGAATTATTGCGCCGTGGGCTGGCATATCCGTGTTTTTTAACCGCCAGCGAGATGGAAGAAATTCGCGCGCGTCAAACCTCCGCAGGCTTTGCCACAGGCATTTATGGCGAATTTGCACGCGACCGCGAAATTTCAGACGACGAAATTCGTGCGCGTCTGGATTCAGGGCAAACGCCAACGATTCGCCTGTATTCCATGGGCGATACCACACGTCGCATATTTGTCAAAGACGCAGTACGCGGTTCAATTGGTTTCCCAGAAAATAATGAAGATATTGTTTTAATTAAATCAAATGATGGTTTGCCGACATATCATTTTGCGCACTTGTGCGATGACCACTTTATGCGTACAACGCATGTTGTTCGTGGCGAAGAATGGTTGCCGTCTTTGCCATTGCATGCGCAATTATTTCGTATGATGGAATGGACACCGCCATTATATATTCATACGGCAACAATTGATAAAATTGATGTGGATAGCGGAAAACAGCGAAAATTATCAAAACGCAAAGACCCCGAGGCTAATGTTGCATATTTCTTGTCTGACGGTTGGCCAACAGGTGCTGTTTTGGAATACCTGTTTAATATTGCGGCATCTGGATATGAAGAAGCCAAAAACAAAGGCGTGGTAAAATCTGTATGGGATTATGAAATGCGTGCGAAAAAAATTCCGATGTCTGGCGCGTTGTTTGATATGCGCAAAATGGAATGGTGGGCGCGTGAATACATTGGTGCGTTAAGTGTTCCAGATTTAGTTTCATCTGTTATAAATTGGGCAAATGAATTTGGCGATGATGTCAATAAAATGCAGGTGTCTGATGAAAAATATTTAACAGATATTTTATCAATAGAACGCGATAACCCAAAGCGCGTGCGTAAAGATTTTATCACATGGAAGCAAACATTAAATGAAATATCTTATTTCTGGGACGCGTTGTTTGCGCCAAACACTGAATATGAATTTAATCGTGATGTGTTGCGTGAGTTCTTGACGACATATGATGCAAACGATGATAAAGACACATGGTGGAATAAAATCGTTTCCATTGCAGAAAAATTCGGCATTAAAAATGGCGATGTCGCAATGAATCTGCGTGTGGCAATGACAGGGCGCACTAATACGCCTGATTTATATTCTATTATGCGTGTCATGGGTGATGCGCGTGTGCGCAATCGTATAAATATGGTGATGTAAATGGCAAATGTAAAAAAATCTGTTCGGGCAAAAAGTGTAAAAAGTAATGCGCATGGCAATCGTTTATTGCGTGCATTACAAGCCACAGGTCTGTTTCGTTGGGAACGCAAACCCACCGCGTCCGAAGAATTGTTGAATATTTTAACCCATGGTATTGGCATTGGTTTGGCGGTTGCAGGTTTAACATTACTGGTTATTTATGCTGCACTGGCAGGCGACGCGTGGGCGGTTACATCGTGTGCGATTTTTGGCGCAACAATGATAACATTATATTTTGGTTCTACAATGTGCCATATGACCACAGGCAAACGCGGCGAATGCTTTTTTGAAGTATGGGACAGTGTTGCGATTTATGCGCTGATTGCTGGAACATATACGCCGTTTTGTTTGGTAAATTTGCGTGGGCCAGTGGGGTGGACTTTGTTCGGTATATTGTGGGCGATTGTGATGTTGGGTGCATATATCAAAATTCGTAATCCCCATCGGCAGCCAAAATGGATTGTTGGGCTATATTTGCTGATGGGTTGGGCGCTGATATTTGCGTTGCCTGCAATGTTTCGCCATATCCCGCCGCGTGGGTTATGGTTTATTTTGGCAGGTGGTCTGTCTTATTCATTAGGTGTCATTTTTTACCTGTGGCGGCGCATGAAATATTCACACACGATTTGGCATTTGTTCGTAATCGGGGGCAGTGTGTGTTTCTTTTTCGCGGTCTTGTTCGGTTGCATTTTAGATTTCTAAAAAACGCGCATAACGCGCGTTTTTTATTTCTTTAATCTTAAGTTATCCATCATTTCGCCGATAACAGTTGGCACATCAAGACGCGATTTCTTTTCGTCTTGACGCACATAATCATATGCAAATGTTGTTATAAAATGATTTGATATAATGCGATATGCACCATCGCAGACTGCAATCTTTTTGAATGCGTCTTGCCCCAGTGTGCCATCGTGTTCAAAGAAAACTAAATCAAATTGTTGATGCGGAAATTTGCGTTGTAATATTTTTAATGCGCGTTTAATTTCGTCGTCGCTGACAGGTGCATCTGGTAAATTTTTATGTGAAAAAATACTTGTTTCCCAAACGATTAAAACCCGTTTAGATTTTGAAATTGCGTCAATCAATCGCGCACCACGGCGCATAATTGTTTCGCGCGCAGTCGGAAAATACATTTGCCAACTTTGGTCTTGGGGAAACAAATGCAAATATTTTATTTTGTGTTTTTTATTTAATATTTCTTGATGTTTTTCAGGATAATGCGCGTTTGCAGGACAAAAATCATCATATTCAAACCAATCTTGAAATTCGGTTGATATTGCGTTGATTTTTTCCATAAAACGACTGTCGCGCAATACATTTGTGTTAAAATAATCTGGTGGTGTTTCGCCAACTGTCCAATCAAATGGGTTTGCAAAATCGCGTAATCCGAAATATTTTAATAACCATGCTGCCGCACATGTTGAAGATATACCAAAAATAACATCATATTTATCAAATCTCGCCGGCATCAAGTTATCGCCAATATTGCGCCAATGTTGCTTGATTTGTTCGTATGCCACGCGTTCGCGGTGTTCTTTGCGGTATACAAGATTGCGAATTTTTTCACGATTCTTTTGCCCAGGGACAAACATAGCGACAATATTTGCCAAAAAATGGGTCAATTTGTTTGGTTTATATTCCATCTTAAACTCCTTGGATTATTAATAAAAAGCCCTTCGTTAAATGGAAGGGTTGGAGTTTAAGCACAATCAAATGAATTGCGTGGTTTATTCAATGTATTCACCACACTCCAACCAAATATGGTTAGAGTTTTTTTCGCCATAAAAAATGACGCATTTGAAGGGTGCTTAATCCCACGCCGATAACACATCAACGCACCGTTATTATAGATGTTCTGGAAAATGTTTTCAATTAGTATTGATATCAGACTGATTTTTATTGCGCCTGATTCAAACTGACTATATAATCCCATTGTTTATACAGGTTTGTATAAATGGGCTTAGTAACCCGTCCATAGTACCACATGTTTTTTGTGGCGTCGTATCCCAACCAACGGTTGGGAGGGTGTCTAATATTCAATAAACACGCAATTCTATGGATTGTTACTAATCTCCCAACCATCAGATTTTTGATGGTTTTCTTTTATTTCGTCCAAGGAGATGTTAAATGGAATATAAACCAAGTAAACCATTAAAAATATTTGCAAATTGCGTTGCGGCATTTATTCCAGACCGCAAAATGCGCGGTCGCGTTCGGCGCGCGATAAAGTACAATCGGTTTGCTGAAATGCGCGCATTAAAACGGGTAAAGCAACATTGGCGCGATAATGGTGATAACTTGACGCCTGCGCGATATGATGAATATGATTTAATATTTGGTATTGGTACAACATGTCATATTGCGTCAATATTAGATTTTCATAATTTACGGCGTTTTTCTACGCCTTTTGATGGTACAGGCGGTACAGAACCAGACGGGTGGGGTCAAAAACCAAATGTTTGGCGTAATTGCAGGTTTAATGAAAAAATAGACGCGCTGTGTAATGAATTTAGAGATTATTTTAATCCATCTGATTTACAAATTATAGGCGCGCCCAGTTGTCCATTACCACATTTATATGTTATAAATATGCGCACTAATATTCGTTTTTTGCATTTTGCAGATTCTAATATTTCAATGGAATTGCAAATGCCAGATTTGCAACGCAGAATGTCGCGCAGGGCGCAAAACCTTATATCTGCGATAAACAAATCAAACAAGATTTTAATCTGTTGGTCGCATCGTACAGGCGCGCAACGCGTTATGCTGGACGCGACGGTATCTGACGCAGATATAAAAAATGCCGTTAAAAAATTACACAACAAGTGGCCAGACAAAACTTTTGATTTGGTGTTTTTTGAACACGATGGAAATCTGGACGCATACCAAGTGAATAAAATCTGTGTTTGTGATGGTGCGTATCGGATTCAGTCAAATCATTTTTGTAACGAGCCGTCATATTATTACACACTCAACCGTCATCACGATATTTCAGAAAGAATTAGAATAAATAACAGTTGTGGGTTTACATTGGCAATAGAAGAAGCACTGGGCAATATTCACCTGAGTGGCAGATTATCAGATATGAAATTTTATGATTAAGATGTTGACTTGTTGGTGAATTTTGTCTAAAATTTTGGGCGAAATGAAAAATTATTTTGTATTTTTGACATTTACAACAACTACAACCCCCGCGGGGGTCTAGATTTCATTTGCGGTTTTACGCGTTCACTTTTATAATAATCAAAATAAATAACAAACAAGTACAAGAAGGCAATTATTATGTCATATCCAATTGAAACGATTCGTCATTCGCTGGCACATGTTATGGCGGCAGCAGTTCAGAAGTTATACCCAGATGTTAAATTCGCAGGTGGGCCTGCGATTGAAAACGGATTCTATTACGATTTTGATACAGAACACCGTTTTTCCGAGGCTGACTTTGAACAAATTGAAAAAGAAATGCGCGCATTGATTAAATCAGACGGGCGGTTTGAACAAAGATTTGTGAGTCTGGACGAGGCTAAAAAGATTTTCGCCGCGCAACCATATAAAACTGAATGGTTAAATGAATACGATGCCGCTGGCGAAGATTTATCTGTGTATACTTTTCGCGATTTTACAGATTTGTGTCGTGGGCCGCATGTTGCGTCAAGTAAAGATTTGCCACGCGACGGGTTCAAAATTCGCACTGTTGCAGGCGCATATTGGCGCGGTGATGCAAAAAATAAAATGCTGCAACGAATTTATGTTGATGCGTTCGCCACTAAACAAGAATTGGACGATTATCAGAAAATGGTAGAGCTGGCCGCCCAACGCGATAACCGCAAACTGGGTAAAGATATGGATTTATTCCATTTTGAACCTGAATATGCACCTGGGGCGGTGTTTTGGCATGACAAAGGTTATAGGATTTATCGCAAACTGATTGAATATATTCGTATGCGACAAGAGGTGGCAGGATATCAAGAAATTTCTACGCCATCTGTGATGGACAGATGTTTGTGGGAACGCAGTGGCCATTGGGCAAAATATGGTGCGCATAATTATTCTGGGACAACCCAAGATGGCAAAGTTTTCTGTGTTAAACCTATGAGTTGCCCTGGGGGTATGCTGGTATTTGGTCAAGGCATTAAATCTTATAAAGATTTGCCAATTTATCTGGCAGAATTTGGCAAGGTCAATCGTTACGAAGCCGCAGGTGCGTTGTCTGGATTAATGCGTGTGCGCGAATTTACCCAAGACGATGCGCATATATTCTGCACAGAAGAACAGCTGGAAGACGAGGTTGTAAAAATCTTGCGGTTTATTAAAGATATTTATGGCAAATTTGGATTTGAAAAAATTTCTATGAAATTGGCAACGCGTCCAAATTCTGAATTTCGTATCGGTTCTGACGAGGTCTGGGACAGGGCAGAAGGCGCATTAAAACATGCGCTGGACGCAAACGGCATTGAATATGAAATTGCCGAAGGCGATGCAGCGTTCTATGGCCCAAAAATTGATAACTATCTGCGCGATTCTATGGGGCGCGTATGGCAATGTGGTACGGTGCAATTGGATATGAATCTGCCAGAACGGTTTGATTTGTCTTATGTCGGCGAAGACGGCGAAAAACATCGTCCGATTATGTTGCACCGCGCGATGTTGGGGTCTATTGAACGGTTTATGGGCATATTGTTGGAATCAACTGGTGGGAATCTGCCATTGTGGTTAAGTCCTGAACCTGTTGTTGTGACGCCTATTTCAGAAAAGCAGCGCGATTATGCACAAGAAATTGTGTCTGCGTTGCGCGGGGTGGGTGTTTATACTCGTGCTGATTTGCGTGATGAAAAGGTCAATTACAAGATTCGTGAACTTTCGTTGGCAAAAACACCAATCATTGCGGTTGTTGGTGATAAAGAAATGGCTGATAAAACTGTCACCTTGCGCCGTCTGGGTGTTGATGGTCAAGAAACAATCGCGTTGTCTGAATTTGTTTCGCAAATGGCAGACGCGATTAAATTGCCGAAATAGTTTTATGGGCGCATTGCGCCCATAAATCATTAGGAAAGGAGTTATAAATGAAAAAATTATTTTTATTATTGTTGGTCTTGATGCCAATTGCGCTGGGGGCATGTGCAAAATCGTGCGAAACAGAACCTATTGTGCAAGAAAATCACAAATTGATTGTTCCGCCAAACTTTGGGCAAATGCCGAAGTAAAAGATTATAGGAATACAAATTTTATCTTTTATTAATTTTTTTCCAGATAGTCTTTGTTATGGGAATATTTTTATGATATAATATAACAGATGAATATAGGGAGAAATCTATGAACGAAGATGAAAACTTGGATTTGTTAGACCTTGATGACGGCACATCACTTGACGCATTGCCTAATGCGCCTGCGTTCACAACACCGCGTCCGAAAAAGCCTTGGTTGCTGTTGGGGCTGGGGTTGGTCGTTATTGTCTTGGCGACATATATTATTGTGCGAACAATTTCTGGGGACGAATCGTCTTCGGTAGAAATAGATTTAGATGCGCCTGCGGTTGTAGTAGAAGGCAATGAAACTTTACAAGTTCCAAATGCGCCTGCGCAACCTGTGGTGGCGCAACCTGAAAATGTGGCAAATGCACCACAACCGATTGCAGTACCACAGGCGACAGTTCAACCACAGCCACAACCACAACCTGTGGCAACGCCAGATCAAAATGCTGGGGCGCCTGTGCGTGTTGTAGAAGACAGAAAAGAAGTTACTTTCAAACCACATGATGCTGAACAAAAGCCTGCGGCAAAACCGCAACAAGCCAAGCCACAACAACCAAAGCCTGCGGCAAAACCACAGCCGAAACCAAAGCCGACAAATAAAGTGTCTGCGACAAATGGCGCATGGTATGTTCAATTTGGTTCGTACAGCACGCGCGCGGCGGCGGAATCTGCACAACGGAAAATCGCTGCAGAACACGCCAGTTTATTCAGCGGACATCAATTCGTGATTTTGGCGGCGCAAATGAAAGACGGCACAACTAAATATCGGTTGCGTATTTCGTTTGCAACATCGTCTGACGCGAACAGTTTTTGCCAAAATGCAAAATCTGACGGGCTGGATTGTTATGTCGCGAAATAATAAAATCAATTAGGATGGCGGATATGGCAAAAAGAAAAATTTGGATTCTGGGCACTTTGGCGGTCGTTGTCGCAGTTGGTGCGTTTTTATATGGTCGTTATGACCGCGGTGGTACTTTTCCAACATTGGGCGCAGGGGTTAATGGTGTCAGTCCCGAGGCTACAAAACAATGTCAAGATGTGACAATTGGATATATTCCAGACAAAGGCGTGATTATTCCTGATGAATCTTTGTGCCAGATATCAGCATTCAGCCAATTTGGTACTTTTTCAACGATGGATGCTGCGCAACAAGATTTGGAAGAAATTCAGACAGAACATTCTCAATTATTCTTGGGACATGATTTGGTTGTATGGTCTGACCAAACGCCAGATTTAGACACTGTTTATTCTGTGCGTACAGGATTTGCAGATGAAATGGACGCAAATCAGTTTTGCGCGTTGGCAAATAAACAAGGTCTGGATTGTACTGTTGTGCCTGTTATAGTAAACAATCAACCAACATTGGGGGCAGGGACACCCAGTCCTGATGACCCAGAACCAGTAGATCCCGAGATTGATAAAATTTGTCAGGACGAAGAAGTAGAATTTGACGATATGCGCGGCGTAATTGTTCCGCTGTTTTCAAGTTGCTTGGTTGATGCTTTTTCGCAATTTGGTGTGTATACCAGTTTGTTTGATGCCGAATCGGCAATGACGCGTCTGTTGAGCAAACACGGTGATTTTTTCCGTCCGCAAAGAATGGTTTTGTGGACAGAAACAACTCGTACAGGCGATGTTCAATATTCTTTGCGTGTCGGATTTAGAAAGGTAGAATTTGCGCAACAATATTGTAATCGTGCGCTGGCTATGGGGCTCAGTTGCATTGTTGTCCCAGTGGTTATATCTGGGGCGCCAACATTGGGTGCCACAGGTGACGATCAGGCGTTACCAAATCCAATTACCCCAGAAATGACACAAATGTGTCAAGACGGCGAATTGCAATATGACCCTGCGCGTGGTGTGATTGTTTCTGCGCGTGCGCAATGTATGATTGATGCGTTTTCGCAATTTGGCGTATTTAACACCAGAATAGATGCTGAAAATATGCGCGAAAATTTAATAAGACAACACCCGTTGCTGTTTATTGGCTCTGAACCAATCGTTTGGACAGATACTACACCACGGGGCGATATCGCATATTCTTTGCGTATTGGGTTTATTAAAGAATCTGTTGCAGAACAGTTTTGTGAACTGGCGCGCGAAAATCAAGTAAGTTGCACGGTTGTGCCTGTAATAATTAACGGAGGTATTTAAAATGTTTGGTCGTTTTGGTTGGGCGGAAATTCTGGTAATTGTAGTTTTATTGTTGATACTGTTTGGGCATGCAAAGATTCCCAGCATGATGAAAAATTTGGCAGATGGGCTGAATATTTTCAAACGCGAAATGAAATCTGACAATAAAAAGCAGGCGGCTGCAACAACGGCAGAATCAAAGCCTGTTAAAAAACAAGCGGTTAAAAAAGGCACTACAAAAAAACGCGGTGCAAACAAGAAATCTGCACCTAAACCGCGCATTGTTCCTGCCAGTGCACAACGGGCAAAAAAATAGTTTACTAGTGGCGAATGCTAGGCACGGGTGTTGCAACGCAACACCCGTGTGTTTATTTGTGTTCGCTGCTCTCACGACATCTTATTTACTGGATTCCACGGTCAAGCC
>CANQCM010000032.1 GCA_947589625.1 uncultured Alphaproteobacteria bacterium | reverse complement strand
AACCTCCTGACCACCTGAATCTTTAGGTGGTTTTGTTTAACAACAAATATCAGGAGATATGAAATGAATAAACTTTCTACGCGATTAATTCTAATTGCACTTGCAATACTGCATAATAATCCATCAAATGCTTACTTTAGATTGGGTTCAGTTGATGGTAGTGATATTGGAGATTTTTGTTATTCTGAATGTATGGATGAAAATCTTTGTCCAAAACTTTATGTTTGTTATTGTTTAACGCCAGATTACTGCGGTAATAAGTTTGCCAATATGAAAAAATGCTCTAATGATTATCGATACGGTGAAGAACCCTGTCTTGCAGATAAAATTGGTAACGACACTGCTTTTTATGGCTATTTTTGTGATATTGATGATGATGACGCCTGTAATAAATGTGATTTACCTACATATCCATCAGAGGATTGGGAAATATCAGATAGTACTAAACATGTTGTAACAAGAGACACTAGGGTTTATATTATGGACGACGCTGACGAGTTTTATGATTGTAACTATGATACTGGCGATATCGAATTTGGGTGCGAGGCAGGATATTATACAACCGCCAGTTCACCATCGTCGACTATGACCTGTATCAAGTGTCCAGATAAAGGTTTAAGCGATGAAGGGAATAGGAAAATAACAGGCTGTTATATTCCATCTGGCAATACATTTACCGACAGCACCGGTTCCGGCGCCATCACAGGTGGTAAATGTTATTATCAGAATTAGTGATTAACAAAAAGTGTTCGCTAACGCGAACACCACCACTACCCACTAACACTAATCACTACCCATTAAAAATGCCCCGTTCGGGGCATTTTTTAAATGCTGTTGGCATTGACCCAACGACCGTTCTTTAACAGCCCTGGCGCCATGCCTTCGTTATCACGCAAAGCGTCATATACTTGACGCGCTTGTTGTGCGCTTAAATCAATAATGCGAACCTTGTACAAATCGCCTTCTTTTACGACAACCGCATCGCCGTATGAACGCATACGCGCAGCCAAGTTATTCGCGCTGTCTTCTGCATAGAACGCCGCCAACTGAACACTGTATTCGCCGCCTGATGTTGTCGCAGGTACTGTTTCAGTTGTTGTCGTTGTCGTTGTTGTTACAGTTGTTTCTTGATATTGTGACGGTGCCACCGCAGGTGTTGCTGCGCCAATCGTTGCGTTTTTAACAGCCATTGATTGTTCAGGCAAAACTTGGACTTGAACCTTGGTTTGACCAGTCATGCCAATTTTTTGTGCCGCCGCAGGTGACATATCCAAAATACGTGTATTTACAAAAGGCCCACGGTTATTGATACGAACAACCACAGATTGACCGTTTTCCAGATTTGTTACCCGTGCAATTGTTGGCAAAGGTAATGTTTTACTGGTTGCGACCATTTGATTCATATCAAAAATTTCGCCGTTGCTGGTTTTCGTACCGTTTAATTCAGCAGGTACAATGCCTGCGATGCCTGTTTGATTATATGTCAAATCTTCTGTTGGAATATATTGAACATTTTCAACCTTGTACGCATTACCAACATAATATTTAGGCGCCGCCGCCAACAAATATGCGTCATTCAAATATGTGCCAGTATCAGCCACCAATACTTCTTCGCCAAAGCCGTCTGAACCATAGCCACCCGATGTGTTTGTTGAATTATCTGTCTTGACGCACGCACCCAGCATTGCAGTCAGGGCAATTAAAGAAACAAGTTTTTTCATGCAGGACTCCTTACATTCTGATAATGTCATTTTATCATAAGGAAAGCCCAGTTTCAACTAAATTAAATTTTTCTATCAATAAAATATGCAACAGGCAGATATAAAATCGCAAATCCGCAAATCGCCGCGCCCAGTACAATAATACCTGAAATCGGTACCATATACAGCACTGCGCCCAATGCAACGGCAATGATAGAGAACGCGACCACTGCGCGTGCGGTGCGCCCATCAAGTTTTATCAGCCCACGTTTGGCACACGCGCGACCCAACAGTGCGTTTTTCAAATAACCGCTGATAACCACGCCCACAGGTATTGCCAGATATCCAATAAACGGAAATGCCGCCAGATATATCACCGCCGCCACCGCCAAAGAAATCATGCTGGTTTTAACAGGTGTTTTGACATCTTGCGCCGCATATAAAGTTTTGCTGTAAATCTGGCTTATCATCATGGCAGGCAATACTAACGCTTGAATCTTGATTGCCGTTGCAACCGCATGGGTTGATTCTGGTGTCCATGCGCCATATTGAAACAGACATCTGATAATTGGTTCTGCCAGAATTATCAAGCCCACCATGCACGGAATTATCAACATCAGCGACCGCCGCATTGACGAATTTTGTTGTAAATAAACACTGCGCATATTGCCGTCTGCCAACGCGTTTGAAATTGACGAAATCAGAACTGTTCCAACCGCCAGACCAATCATTGCAAAAGGCAATTGAACAATGCGGTCAGAATAATATAGCCATGAAACTGCGCCTGATTGGAAACTGGCGACCAAAGTGCCAACAATGATTGTTATTTGATAAAAACCGTTGCCAATAATGCTGATGCCCAATCTGTGCAGCAGGCTTTTGATTTGCGGTGTCCAACGCGGCACAACAAGGTGCAAACCAAAATGCCGCTGGCGTATGCGCAACCATAAAATCGCCATTTGAATTATGCCAGACAATACAACTGTTCCTGCCATGACATATAAAACAATGCCATGCGAATAAAACGCGGACGCCAGTAATGCGCCAATCAGCATAATGTTTAACAGTACTGGCATAAATGCCGCCAATAGAAACCGCGAAAATGCGTTTAATATGGCTGATAAAAATGCCGACCCACACACAAAAATGACATAGAAAAACATTATGCGCGAAATAGTAATGGTCAATTGCATTTTGCCAACTTCGTCTGCAAAACCTGGTGCCAGAATCCAAACTATCAGCGGCATAAATATTTCAAATATAATCGTAATGCCCAGCAATACCACCATTAACCACGAAAAAACATTTTTCGCAAACGCATCGTCTTTTTTCAAATCTGTATACATTGGGATAAAAATCGCAGACAATGCGCCTTCGCCCAGTAAATCGCGAAATAAATTTGGCAATTTGAATGCCGCCAAGAATATATCACTTAAACGACCTGCGCCCAAGACGCGTGCAATCAGCATATCGCGAACAAATCCGAATATGCGACTGATACCTGTCATTGCGCCAACGCCGAAAATATGTTTGCCAAGTTTCATGAATTTTATTATACTCAACCAAAAGATATAAAATCAAGACAGGAATATTACCATGAAAAAGTTTTTTTTAGCACTTTTTTTAATTGCGTCGCTTGCCGCATGCACCAGTAAAACGGAAATTGTGGCTGAAACACCGCTGAACGAGATTTATCAGACGGCATATGACGAATTTAACGATGAAAAATATGACAAGGCAGCCGTGGAATTTCTCAAGGCAGAAAGCCAATATCCGTCCAGTCCATGGGCGTCTGACGCATTGATTATGGCAGCATATTCACAGTATATGGACGATGATTTTGCAGGTGCTATTTTAACTGCAGACCGTTTTATGCGATTCCACCCAGGTAATCCAAATGTTCCGTATGTTTTATATTTGCGCGGTATGTGTTATTATCGCCAAGTCAGCGATGTTCGCCGCGAACCAGGAATGTCGGCATATGCATTGCAACAATTCCAGCAATTGGTTGACCGTTTTCCAAAATCGCCGTATGCTAAAAACGCCGAAAATAAAATTTTAATCTTGAAAAACTATATCGCAGGCAAGGTTATGTATACTGCGCGCAACGATATGAAAAAAGAAAATTGGACCAGTGCGATTGATCGTTTACAATCAATTATCACTGATGCCCAAGAAACAGTTATGACGCCCGAGGCGTTGTATCGCTTGACTGAATGCTATACGGCTATTGGTTTACCAGAACAGGTTGCCGGATATTCCGAAATGTTGCGTAAAAATTTTCCTGATGATAAATGGACTAAAAAATTAGACAAGCCTGTCAATAAAATGGAACATGATTAAAAAAGCGCCCAAATGGGCGTTTTTTTAATGTTGTTTATCAATAAAATTATCAATTGGAATAATCGCCGCACGGGTTGGACCGCGTTGGCCATTATAATGGCTGGATGGATTTTTGTCGTACGGTTTTCTGGTTCCAGTGAATTGTTCGTAATAAATCTGGCCAATGCGCATATTTGGATAAACGACGGTCGGATACAAAACGCGAATTTCCAATGTCCATTGCCCACAGAAACCGTCATCACCACGCCCAGCCGTGTGATGATTCAGAATGAAATTGCGTCCCACAGACGATTTGCCGTCTATATACGGGAACAGGTTGCGCGTTTCTGTGTATTCTGTGGTTGTACCCAGATACCCAATCGCAGGCGACAAAATCAGACCCGATTGCGGAATTTTTATTTCGCATAACGCGCGTTCATTATTATTGTGGCATGGGTCAATCAGGTATTTCGGATTACGAAAATCATATTTTGACGGGCGCAGTAGATATTTCGCGTATGCGCGTTTGCTGTCAAACCAATCACGCATAGAATAATCGGTTTTCTGCGCATTGTATTCAATTCCGATTTTCATACCATGCGGAATTGTGTTCTGGTATACGCACAATGTATCGCCCAGATGTAAATCATAACTGTTTGACCCCAGACATTGGCTATAAAACGGCTGAATAATAATATCAGGCTTGTTTTCAGGATTTTGTGGGTTAGGTGTTTGCATAACACGCAAAATTTCAGGGCCAGTCAATTGCATTTTTTAATCCTTGCGTTGCCTACACCCCCTTGCCAGCATAATTTTATAATGTATATATTGAATTGCAAGATTTTTATTCACTTTTGAAATTGGTATGCTATTCTGGAATGTATGGTAAAAACATATTCTGGATTTGTTGCGATTGTTGGCCCGACTAATGCGGGCAAAAGCACCCTGATGAATCAAATCATGGGGCGCAAAGTTTCAATTGTTTCGCACAAGGTGCAAACCACGCGAACAAACCTGCGCGCAGTAAAAATGGTTGGCGCGCGGCAAATTATATTTACTGATACCCCAGGGGTGTTTAATCCGCGGCGGCGGCTGGATCGTGCGATGGTTAGTGCGGCGATGGACGCGATTTCTGACGCAGACGCGGTGTTGCTGATTGTTGATGCGACCAAGGGCATAACAGATACAATTCGTACACTGGTTCAGAAAATTGGCGACCATAAAAATTTGTTTGTTGCATTAAATAAAACAGATGCAGTGAAAAAAGGCGAATTGTTGCCAATCGCGGCTGAAATTGCCCAGATGGCAAATTGGCATGAAATATTTATGATTTCTGCGTTGAAAAATGACGGCATTGATGAAATGTTGCATGCGCTGGCAAATGTAATGCCTGCATCGCCATATTTGTTTGAACCGACAGACGCGACCGATGTGCCTGATATGTTATATTTGTCTGAATTGACGCGCGAAAAAATATATCAATTTATTCACCAAGAATTGCCCTATCATATCAATGTAATAACAGAACGCGTAGAAACTGCGCCTGATGGTGTTTTGGAAATTTATCAGAAAATTGTTGTTCAATCAGATGCGCATAAAAAGATTGTTATTGGACGGGGTGGGGCGCAATTACAGAAAATCGGCATTGCGGCGCGCCACGATATCCAAGATCAATGGGGTGTAAATGCACGATTGCACTTGTTTGTACGCGTTGAAGAAAATTGGGAAGATGACGCGGAATCTTATACAGATCAAGGTTTAAAATTTAAAAAATAAAGCCACAATTAAATGCAACTGTCCGATTTTGATTTTGAATTGCCACCTGAATTGATTGCGTCACACCCACTGGCACAACGCGATGCGTCGCGTATGTTGGTGCTTGGGCGCGGTGGCGCGGTGGCTGATAAACATGTGCGCGATTTTCTGGATTATCTGCGTGATGGCGATGTCGTAGTATTTAATAACTCGCGCGTTATTCCTGCGCGATTTAATGCGTCTGGACATGAAATAACATTGCACACTGCGGTTGATGCGCATGTTTGGTGGGGGCTGTGCAAAAAGTTTAATAAATTTAATATTGGCGACAAATTAACACTGGACGATGGCACAGAAATTATTGTGCGCGACATTGACGCAGACAGTGGTCTGAAACTGGAATTTTTATGCGACAATGTTTTTGATGTGCTAAATCGGGTTGGCAAAATGCCGTTGCCACCATATATGCGGCGCGAAGAAGAAATATCAGACCGCGAACGTTATCAAACAGTATATGCTGATCCTATGGGGTCAATGGCGGCACCAACCGCAGGCTTGCATTTTACAGACGAAATGTTGCAAGAAATAGAACGCCGCGGCGCACGCGTTGTGAAAATAACCCTGCATGTTGGCGCAGGTACCTGGTTGCCCGTCAAGACCGAGGATATTTCGCAACACAAAATGCACAGCGAATGGGGTTGTATTACCCCTGAACAAGCAGACATAATAAACAGCGCAAAACGCGTAATTGCCGTGGGTACAACATCAATGCGCCTGTTGGAAAGTGCGGCAACAGACACTGGTATTAAACCATTTTGTACAACAACAAATATTTTCATAACCCCAGGCTATAAATTTCGTGCGGTTGATGTCTTGCTGACAAATTTTCATTTGCCGAAATCTACATTGTTTATGCTGGTTTCTGCGTTTGCAGGGCTTGATGAAATGAAATCAGCATATGCACACGCAGTCGCTGAAAAATATCGCTTTTTTTCTTATGGCGATTGTTGCTTGCTGTTCAAAAAGGATAATTAAATGTCATTAAAATTTACAGTTCTTAAATCACAAGGCATGGCGCGCCGCGGTCGCGTAGAAACAGCGCATGGCACATTTGAAACACCTGCGTTTATGGCGGTTGGCACGGCGGCAACGGTCAAAGCGCTGACGATGGATATGGTCGCCGCGACAGGCACGCAAGTAATTTTGGGTAATACATATCATTTAATGATGCGCCCAGGTGGCGATTTAGTTGAACAAATGGGCGGTCTGCATAAGTTCAGTGGTTGGCACGGGCCAATTTTAACAGATTCTGGCGGTTTTCAGGTAATGAGCCTGTCTAATCTGGTCAAAATGTCCGAAGACGGTGTAGAATTTACATCGCACATTGATGGTGGTATTAAACATTTTTTGCGCCCCGAAGATTCTGTGCATATACAACATCAGTTGGATTCTAATATCACAATGGCACTGGACGAATGCTTGCATTTGCCGACAACGCGTGAACGCGCTGAAAAAAATGTAGATATGGTTGCGCGTTGGGCGCGACGCAGTCGCGATGCGTTTATAGATCGTCCGGGCTATGGCATCTTTGGTATTGTCCAAGGCGCAGATTTCCCATATTTACGCGAAAAATCGGCGCAACAATTGACCGAAATTGGCTTTGATGGTTATGCAATTGGCGGTCTGGCGGTGGGCGAACCCCAAGAAACAATGTTTCGTATGATTGCCACCACCACACCACTGTTGCCAACTGATAAACCGCGATATTTAATGGGGGTTGGTACGCCACTTGATATTTTGGGCGCGGTTGAACGCGGTGTTGATATGTTTGATTGCGTTATGCCCACGCGCGCAGGTCGCACCGCCCAGGCATTTACGCGTCACGGCACAATGAATATGAAAAATGCGCGATTCCGTGATGACACTGCGCCAATTGATGACGAGTGTACGTGTCCTGCGTGTAAATTGAACCGTGCATATATTCATCATTTGATAAAGTGTAATGAAATTCTAGGCGCAACATTATTGACCCAGCATAATTTATGGTTTTATCAAGATTTAATGCGCGATATTCGTAATTCTATTGAGCAGGGCAACTTCGCCCAATTCAAATCTGAATTTATTCGCAAATATACCAATGCAGAATAATGCACACCGACAAATGTCGGTGTTTTTTTGTCTTGCGATAGGTTATATAAATGCGCTAGGATACATTAAACGAAAGGAGATTTTTATGAAAAAATCTAAAAAAGAAATAGAGGTGATTGATCGCGGCGGCGCAAAAACCGTTGCGCGCAAGACTTCTTACATCACGTGGGTTAAACGTATATTTGCCATCTTTACAATCGTGTGGCTGTTGTTGGTTATATGGTTTCCATTGCACATCAAGAACACTTATTCACAACCGATAAAAAAATCAATCGTTGTGTCAATGTTCTTTGATTTGCAACGCAATATTGTTGAACAGTATGAAAAATTGCTGGACGGGATTAAAGACGCAATCAATCTGGAAAAGCCTGTGGCGTATGCTGTTGATAAAGTGAAAATGGCAGAAGGCGCTGTAAACAAAGTAACCGATGCCACCGCCAAGGCGAAAGACACTACCGCCAAGGCAACCGATGCCACCACCAAAGCACGCGGTCTGGCTGGACTTGCTGGCAAATTGGGTGTTGATACCAGCGGCGTTACAAACGCATTGGACAAGGTTGATGAAGGTGTGAATAAAACAAACGAAGCCATCAATCAGGTTGATAACACTGCGAAACTGGTAAACGAAAAATTAGAAAAAATTGAAAGCGATTTGACCAGTGTATTACAGGTACAAATTGACGATATGATTGATGCTGCAATCAAAAAGCAATTGGATAAAAGCTCTGGCGGTTTGGGAACAACATTATTGACTAATTATGGCATAGAACATGTTTATCCTTGGCGTCCGTCATCGTGGCCTGTCGCAACCAAGATTTACAACGATTTGGAAAAATCTAATGTTGGGGTGATAAATATTATTACCGACACAGTGAACAAATACTTCGGCTATGTCGCGTGGGGTTTGGTGATTGCCGCATGGGCGGTTGGGTTGTACATCTGGATGATGGTGCGCAAAAAGATGAAGGCAATGATTGCACCATTCATCGTTTGCCCACGTTGTGGTCATGCGTTCGCCGACAAACGTACCGCACTCAGCTTGTTAAAAGTTGTCCAGCCGTGGAATTGGATTTAGTGCAAATAAAAACGGGGCATTTGCCCCGTTTTTTTGTTTTATATTATTTAGCGAATGTTTTGATTGTTTGACATCGTTGCACTTACAGAATTGATTATTTGCGCACGGTATAATGTACGACCTGCGCGTTCAGCGTATTGAAATGGCAAACTGTAAATCCCTTGGCGCAAAGCGGCATAATCTTCGGCGGACAAAGTCATCATATATTGACCTGCACCTAATTTTTTATATGCCTTCATAAATATTGGCTCAATAACATTATATATACGCATGTCATTTGCCTCGGCGCAAATATCAAGTATAGATAAAAAATCGCTATATGATACTTGATAAGCGTTTTGATTCATTTCTGCCATTTTTAACTCCTTTTTATTTTTTATGTTTATATTATAGCCCTAAAATATAAATTGTCAAGATTTTAGAAAAATATTTCAAACACAAGGGGGCGGGCGAAAAAATAAAAATTACTTGCATTATAGTAAAAACTATGTCAAAATACCCCAGCAATGCGAGCGTAGCTCAGTTGGCTAGAGCGCAACCTTGCCAAGGTTGAGGTCGAGGGTTCGAGCCCCTTTGCTCGCACCATAGTTTTTTATTAGAAATCCGGTCATT
>CANQCM010000031.1 GCA_947589625.1 uncultured Alphaproteobacteria bacterium | reverse complement strand
ATGTGATGCAGAAATCATATATGGCGCGCCGTCTGCGACCGATACAGTTGCGATACCATTGTCAGATACTGCGTCATATGTTGCCGTCGCGCGCATATGTGGGCGGATTGTTATACAATCGGTTGAATATAAATCTGGGGCAATGCGTACGCCAATAACGCCTGTTAAATAATCCATTGGTTGAATATCAATTTTGCCGAATAAATTTTCATAGCTGCCTGTTTCAATGTGCATATATCGCGCGCCCAATTCAGGCGCAAAACCGCCTGCAAATTCATAACCTGTGGTAATATGACCACCAAAAGAATGAACATAGAAATCTGATTTTATATCCATATCAAACACAGTGTCTGATTCGCGAAATTTTCCGATGTTGTATGCTGCCGATGCGTTTATGTATGCGTTGTGAGGCTGATATTCGCCATACAGGAACAGGGTGTTTGACGAAATGTCTGTATGCCGCGAATCAGTATCTGATTTAGTGTCTGAATATGTATATCCAAAACCGATAGTAAATGTGTCGTCAATCATTGTATCTACGCCAGCGCTGATGCCATAAGTATCGTATGTGAAATTGTCATGATTGCCCCATGTGCCAAACCCGTGCGCCCAAGAACCATATTCTGCGCGATGATACATGTCGTCATAAAAATCGCCATATGGACTATACGCGCATGTACTGGTGCCAGACATACGGTCAGATGCCATATTGATTACATTTGTGTGCAGCATGGTTGTTATTGCGTGTAACACTGGCGCAGTTTCTGGGTGCAATTTTTGTGCCATTGATTCTACATCGGCTATATCGCCGGCATTCATTGCATTTTGTGTTGCCATTGTCATTTCATACAGATTTGATGTGCCAGCCATTGCCGCAACTGTGCGCGCCGCGGTTAATGATAATCCTGCGTTTTGTGCAATTTCATCGGGCGATTTCACAGTGATGTTTATTGTGCCACTGCCGTTGTCTGCCAGATTAAATATTTTCGCGGCGGCGTCATGCAAATCATCTGCCCCCAGAACCTGATAGCCAGACACCCCAGACCGCGCGTTTGTTTGAAAAATGTTATACACACCTGCCGCACCAACTGCAGAAATTTCTATATTAGTGTCGGTGACATCTAATGCGCTGGTTGCAATAATTCGCCCATAATCAGATTCATTGTTCAAACTGATTTTTAATGTCGCCCCTGAAATATCAATCACAGATTGCTGAATTTTTGCGCCGTTTAATTCCAGTGTTGCGCCGTCTGATACAGTTAATTGACCACGACCTGATATGCCACCAGTAAAAGATGTTGTGCCGTCAGTTATATTTATTGTGCCAGAATTATAAATATCGTTCTGGGTGTTGCCTGCGGTGTTACCAGCGAAAGTATTTTCGCCACTGAAACTTATAATTCCTGCATTATAAATGGCACCACCGTTGTTTTCGGCATGGTTGTCTGAAAAACTGCTGTTTGTGATGGTTAATTTTGTACGCGCAGAATCTTGACCGATGTAAATCGCGCCACCACTGTCTGATGCGCGGTTGCCGATGAATTGAGATGCGCTGATTTCGTTGTTTGTTCGGTTAGAATAATATATTGCGCCACCGTCTGCCAAAGAAGTATTTCCGTTAAACAATGCACCGTCAATGACAGAATCTGAACCCATCAAGATTGCGCCACCTGCGACATTGGCGCTGTTGCGGAAAAATTGGGCATTTGAAATTGTAATTTCATAAACACCGTTGCCTGCATAAATTGCACCGCCCAGTATTATTGCATTGTTGTCTGAAAATGTGCCACCTGATATATTTACTTCGCCACCTGTTAAATATAACGCCCCACCGACACCTGCGCGATTTTCTGCAAAATTTGTGTCTGTTAAATATAATGTCCCGTCAACATCGTTATAAATTGCGCCCCCGTTTAATGTCGCCTTGTTTTGTGAAAAATTGCCAGATGTGATAAATAATTCACTCATGTTATGTATTGCGCCACCCGAATTTTCAGCCCGATTTTTTGTAAATTCAACACCAGTTAAAGTAAAATAAGTAGAATAATTTCCTATCGCGCCACCGTCAGATGCGCTGTTACCGATAAATTTTGAATCAGAAATTTCAATATAGGCATTACTTAATCCGTCTGTCGTTGATATTGCGCCACCCGAAACGCCTGCGGTATTGTTCAAGAACAACGAATTTTTGATAGTTACATTTACGTCCATGCCAACGCCAATTGCGCCACCTGCATCGCCTGCAGAATTTCCGCGAAATATAACATTGTTAAAGTTCATTTCGGTCTGTGTGCTGTATACTGCGCCACCGTCCATACCTGCGGTATTATTTTCAAACAGGCTGTTTTGAACATTCAAGACATCAAAATTATAAATTGCGCCACCATAGCCTTCTTCTTGGTCGGTGTGGTTGTTGGTAAATGTGCTGTCTGATATAGTCAAGTTTCCTGTGTTATATACGGCGCCACCTGTAGTTTGTTGTTCGCCCAAGTCTGAAAAAGTTTCGCCTGATAATTCTGTGGTGTCTGTATTAACCATTCTTGTTGCCGCACCGCACGCGGCGCACCACATCACAGAACAAATAACCCCAGCCAAAAATGCCCGTATAAACATTTTAGATGCCTTTGTTATAATATGATTTATTTATAAACCAACCGGTGCATATAAATCATCAGACATCATATCCTAGGCATAAATATGTGCTGATTTTTCTTTACTTATTGAAAACCTGTGGTTATAATGGGTATGAGATAAAAAACAAGGGTACGCAAATATGAAACGCAGCATTAAAAAATTTTTGATTTGATATGTGCGACCACGAAAATAACCGCGGACGCACATTTATGCGTCCGCTTTTTTTATAAGACGAACAAAAGGAAAAAACAATGTCGGAAAACAACGCAATCTCTACCAATGAATTGACCGCGCGTTTGCAAAAGGCTGAAAACATTCGTGCGCGTGATGGTGTCATTTGGAAAGATAAATTTGACCGCACACATCGTATTTGTGATGCGCGTGAATTATCAGACGGCACATCTGTTAAATTGGCAGGTCGTGTAACTGCATTGCGTTGGTTGGGTAAATTGATGTTTGGGCGCATTTATGATATTGATGGCGATATTCAATTTTCTATGTCGCGCGAAGAATTGGGCGAAGAACAATACAAATTTATGAAGGCTAATGTGGATTTAGGCGACTTTATCGGCATCAGTGGCGAAATATATCACACAACTGCTGGCGAATTAACAGTACGCGTTGCGTCATACGAAATATTGTCCAAAGCATTACGCCCATTACCAGAAAAATTTCACGGCCTGACAGATATGGAAACGCGGTATCGCCAACGTTATCTGGATATTATTTCCAACGAGGACACGCGTCGCACGATGAAAATGCGATTCCGTATGCTGCGATTGATTCGCGAATATCTGAACGAAAACGGATTTGTCGAGGTTGAAACTCCAATCATGCAAACAGTGGCATCTGGGGCAGCGGCGCGTCCATTTATCACACATCATAATGCGCTGGACGCAGATTTTTACCTGCGTATTGCGCCTGAATTATTCTTAAAGGAAACGATTGCCGCAGGCTTTGACCGCGTGTATGAATTGGGTAAAAATTTCCGTAATGAAGGCATGGACGCAATGCACTTGCAAGAATTTACTATGCTGGAATGGTATGCGGCATATTGGGATTACCACCGCAATATTGATTTTTCTTGGAAAATGGTTCAACAGATTATTATGGATTTGCGCGGCAGTTTGCAAATAGAATATCAAGGTCAAAAATTAGACTTTTCTAAATATGAAATGATTGATTATACCGCGCGTATGAATCAATTGTTAGGCGTTGATATTTTGGAATTTCGCGATACAGACGCGTTGAAATCGCAACTGGTTGCGGCAGGCATGTTCCCAGCTGATGAATTAGAACCGCTGAAATCTGTGCCGTCTATTGTGGATTATGTATTCAAACGCAAAATCCGTGACCAGATTGTTCAGCCGTCAATAGTATATAACTATCCTGCATATTTAATACCACTGGCGCGCCGTAATGACGCAGACAATCGCCGTATTGATATTTTCCAATTGATTGTGTGTGGTGCAGAATTAATCAAGGCGTATTCTGAATTGGTTGACCCAATTGTTCAACGCGCTGCATTTGAAGAACAGGCGCGTAACAAAGCCGCTGGTGATGACGAAGCATTTGATGTAGACGAAGATTTCTTGCGCGCCATGGAACACGGCATGCCACCAATTTCTGGGTTGGGCTTGGGCATTGACAGATTCTTTTCTATCATTGCTGATGCACCGACATTGCGTGATGTAATTTTGTTTCCAATTATGAAATAATGGGGTGAAAATGTCTGGACAAGATACGGGCGAATTTGCAATTACCAAAACACTGGATAATGACGCAAAAAATTTAGCGGTTATTCAACGTGCGCTGGCTGATGGTAAAATAGACGCTGACACGTCAGAATATTTGACGCGTCTGTATTCAGACAGTATTACGCAATTTCGCGAAGTGTTCCATGTTTTGGGTAAATGCTTTGGTGCGCCCAAGGCTGGTGTTATGGAATATGATTATGATACTGATTCTGGGTTGCCGAAACATATAAACATTTCAGACATATTTCCATTGCGTCCGTATCTGGTGCAACATCGTCTTGACGCAGACCCTATGCGAAACCAGTTCTTTACAACAGGGGCAGGGCATAAAATAGATTTGTTCGTGTCATCTATCGTCAGTGTCATTGTTGCCGCCCAGAAAAAAGTTGAACGGGCATTGGAAAAAATAACAGGCAAATATTATCGAGATTATATTTCAGATGTGGCAAAAACTGCGGAAACAGTAATCGCATCGCATGAACGGGCGGCGTCTGGGCGCGCCATCGCAGATAAAATTCGCACAGAATTTTCAAATAAATTTATAACACGCGCGGCGGAAACAGTTCTGGGCATTATTGGCCCAGGCCATGAACGTATTGCCGCAGATTTAGTTCGCGCACTGGATTGTGTTCCGACCCCATATCAACGATTGCAAGATGTATGGCGCGTAAAATGCTTGTTTGATTTGGTTCCCCAAGCGCGCACATTTATTGAACGGATTCGCGATATGATGCCTGACAGAATTATATCAATTCGCGATAAATTTTATGATATGGAAAATCCGCGTAATTATCGCGATGCAAAATTGATTATAGATATTGGTCATAATGGCGTCGTTATGCCTATGGAAATAATTTGTCAGGTGCGTACATTTTTTGAATATGAACGCAAAACGCATGTTTATTATGAAAAATCGCGTAAAACTAAAAATGCAAAATCTGAACAAATTGAACAGAAATTGGCTGAATTTATGGAAGACGGCATACGCGAATACAACGAAATGATATGCGAATGCGCAGGCGATTTGTTTGAACGCGTTGGGTGGAATATTTTGTATGGTCGCGAAAAGAAAGAAATTTCATTGTTTGAAGGCTTTCCGAAACCATGCAGTATGTATTATCCGCAAAAGATGGTTGATAAAATCATGGATAAATTGGACAACGCCATTGAAAACGAGGTTTTTCATATCACAGATGCGCCTGCGAAACTGGATCAATCCCAAGAAAGCGAGATTTTTCATTTTATCGCGCGGTTTATTCTGGTTTCGGCAATGCCGTATATGAACGCGTCTTGGTCGGTGTCGTCTGATACGATGTCTGGAAAATTGTTTAATTTCGTTATGAAGGAAGTTCAACGTTATTACAAGAAATAACCCATAGGAAATCAAACAAAAATCCCGTCTGTAAAAATACTTGCTTTTTAATCACATATTCGCAACAATTTAATCAGGATTCTTGAACGGTTGCAGAATCCATAACTGCATAACAAAGGACACGATTATGCGTCAAGGAAAAGTAAAATGGTACAACGGTAAAAAATGTTTTGGTTTCATCACACCTGATGCGCCAAATTCAGACGGCAACACAGATGATGTTTTTGTTCATTCCAGTGCATTAAAGGCTGCAGGCATCAGATTCTTGAATGAAAACGATATCGTTGAATTTGAAGAAGAACCTCGTAACGGAAAATTATCTGTTAAAACATTGAAATTGATTCAACACGACGAAGAATCGGCGCGTCGCTATCAAGAACGCCGCGCAGAACGTCGTCGCGCAATTGAAGAACGCAAAGGTCGCGAAGAAAAATCTAATCGCCATACTTTTGCATTTTGGAAAAAATAAAAAATGCCCCATTTGGGGCATTTTTTTATCACATCTATTTTTTATTTTTGAACAAAATGAACGCGATATTGTGGCTTTTTATCTGCGCCCAATGCCGCACGAATAACCCGATTTGTTGCAGATTGCACCGCATGAACCAGATTATCTTGGTTTTTGCGTTCGGCTTTACTTAAATTATCAATCGCGCGCGTAATTTCTATTTGAATTTGACGTTTCATAAATCCTGTGTCGTCTGATTCAAATACGCCTGCGCTAGATACTTCGGGTACGCCTTTTAGATATCCGCGTTTATCAACAGGCAATGTAACAAACACTGCGCCATTTACAGCCATTTTTTTACGGTTTTTATAAACAGGGTCATTGGCACTGCGTTCTGTTTCGCCTTCCATAACGACAAAGCCCGTTTCAATGGTTTCGCAAACATATGGTTCTGCACCATCAGCCAGCGCAATCATTTCGCCGTTATGCACAACCATCATAAATTTTGCGCCACCGCGTTCCATTGCCATTTTACCGTTCAACATTTCGTTGATGTAATCGCCGTGCATTGGCACAGAAACTTGTGGGTGTACCATATCATAGAATTTTTCAAATTCAGGGCGACCTGCGTGGCCACTGGCATGAACATGGTCTGTGTCAAATATTGTGTGTGTTTTGATACCCATGCGCGCCAGTTTATTGTACAGATATGACACATCTTGTTCGCGACCTGGAATAATAATCGCACTGAATACAACTGTATCAGTTGGCATCAGTTTCATTTCTTTGACATGACCGCGACACAGACGGGTTAACATCGCGTATTGTTCGCCTTGGGATCCTGTCAAGAATATTGCTTGCTTTTCAGCAGGCAAATCTTTGATTTCGTTATGCAGGTACACATCGTCTGGGTTCAGATAGCCCATTGAAATGCCCATTTCACGAAATTCTGGCAGACCCACATACGGCACAGGATTTGGATTACTGCGTTCTTTGATTGCCGCCATACGACCAGCCGCGTGTGCAGCCTCGGCAAACATTTTCATACGCGCAATAGACCGCGAATAACCCGTGACAATGACGCGCCCAGGGGCATTTTTCATAATTTCTGTCAATGTGTCGCGAACTTGTGTTTCGGTTGTTTGCTTTTCTTGACGCGATACAGATGTTGAATCAGACATACATGCCAACAGTTTCGGGTCAGACCCAATCTCGCGCAGGCGTGCGAAATCTGTGCCTTCTTCAATTGGAATATCGTCATTGAATGTCCAATCGCCCGTGTGCAGAATTTTGCCTGCGCCCGTTTTAATAATCAACATTTGTGCCTCGGGTACAGAATGGGTCACATGAAATGTTTCAACGGTAAATGGTGCCAAATCTAGTGTTGCGCCATGGTGATCAAAAACAACAATGTCTTTGGTTGGATTGAAATCCATTTCCAGCCCTGTAAAAGTCTGACGAATGATTTCAGCAGGGAACCGCGTACAATAAATCGGCTTTCTAAATTTTGGCCAAATGTATTTCAGCGCGCCGATATGATCTTCGTGTCCATGTGTAATGACGAATCCGACAACATCTTTTTTTCGCTTTTCCAGCCATGTTGTGTCGCAATATTGCACATCGCCAGCACCGATTTCTTCTTCCAGAAATCCCATACCGCAATCAACAATCAAGAATTTGCCCTTGTATTTATACAGGTACATATTCTGACCGATGTGTTCCAGACCGCCCAGTGCCATAAAATACACTTTTTCATCGTTATTATCGTTCTCGTGTTCTGGCATGCCAGAAATTGGTTTTGGTGCGCGCCCATTTGACACAATGGTGTCCATATCATCTTGTTCTGTAATTGGCGCGACTTTTTTTTCGCGTACTTTAACCATATTTAATCCTTTTGTTAAGTTTCACATTTGCACGACCACAAAATCCATTGCTAATAAAGCCATAAACTTTATTTGTAGTGAATCTGGGGTCGTGCGCCATATTTTCCCCGCGCGGTAATGATTTAATATTAAACACATGGGGAATATTTGATTGCAATATATCGCAATCGCTTACATAAATGTATGATACTTAAAAAATCATAAAAAAGCAAGAAGAAAAGGCGGCAATTTGCCGCCCAATCTTAACGTGAATAGAATTCAATAACCAAATCAGGGAACATCTGAACAGGATACGGCACATCTGCAAATGCAGGAATGCGCGTAAATGTCGCAGTAAAGTTCGCACTGTCTACATTGATATAGTCTGGTGTTTGACGTTCGCCAGATTCCAAAGCCAACACAACCAATGGCATTTGTTTTGCTTTTTCACTGACGGTGATAACATCGCCAACGCGCACTTGATAAGATGCGATTTTAACGCGTTTGCCGTTGACATAGATATGACCGTGGCTGACTAATTGACGGGCAGAAAATACTGTCGGTGCCAATTTCGCGCGATAAACAACTGCGTCCAGACGGCGTTCCAACAAACCAATCAAGTTTTCTGGTGTGTCGCCTTTCATATTGGTTGCTTCCAGATAATATGCGCGGAATTTCTTTTCACCGATATTGCCGTAATAGCCTTTTAATGTCTGTTTTGCGCGCATCTGTTTTGCGTAATCAGACGAATTGCCACCGCGTGTTGTTGGGCCATGTTGCCCAGGTTTATATTTGCGTTTGTTAAACGGAGATTTAGCTTGACCCCACAGGTTAACCCCAAGGCTGCGCCCGATTTTTAATTTACGTGTGCTACGTTTTGCACCCATTCTTGCCATTTTTATAATCCTTTGTTTTTGGTTTTTCGGTGCCAGGACGACCCAGAATCCTTATCACAAACGGGACCAAAACAGCACCGTTGCTTAATCAGTTCTGATTACCCAGCGACGTGCAGTTTAGTGTATATAATATGAAAAATCAAGTTTTTTCTGAATAAATCAGAATTTGACGCGTGGCGCGGTGCGTTCGGCATCGTCTATTTCAAACAATTTTTCGGGCGAAATACCAAACAGATTTGCCACAATATTACTGGGGAATTGTTCAATTTTTGTGTTCAGACCCATCACAACAGTGTTATAAAATTGGCGCGCTGCTTGAATTTTTGTTTCTGTATCGGTCAATTCGCGCTGTAATTCCAAAAAGTTTTCATTTGCGCGCAGGGTGGGGTAACTTTCGCCCAACGCGAAAATGCTTTTTAATGTCTGGGTCAATTTGTTTTCAGCCGCCGCGCGATCTGTTGTATTTGTTGCAGACATTGCCGCCGTGCGTGCGTGTATAACCGCGTTTAATGCGTCTTTTTCGTGTGCCGCTGCACCTTTGACAGATTCAACCAAATTAGGAATTAAATCATATCTGCGTTTCAGTTGCGTATCAATTGTCGCCCATGCTTCGCGGACTTGATTTCTGCGTGCGACCAAACCATTATATACCAAAATGAAATATAATAATATAACCGAAACGATTGCGATTGCCGTCCACATGAAATAACTCCTTTTTTACAATTATACCGCCCCAAAATAGGTATTTCAAGTTGTTAGTAGCTAGTGTTAG
>CANQCM010000030.1 GCA_947589625.1 uncultured Alphaproteobacteria bacterium | reverse complement strand
ACTGCATGTTACTGAGTTTAATTTCGGACATGCGGTACCACCAGAACATGTGTAATTTGAGCCCATTGATGAACACGCAATACATCTGTTTCCAGCCACCGCGGTTGTGTTGCACGCAGTGCTGGAGGAATTCGCAACCATATAATAGCCCGAGGCACACGATGTATATTTTTTATATGAATCACATGTATAACCTGCGGCGATGGCGTTTCCAGTAAATAAAATTGCAAAAATGCACGCTAAACAGCGCAGAAAAGTGCTTAATCTTTCCATTTCTTTTTCTCTTTACACACATATTATGCGAAAAACTGTATAGCCAGTGCAAGTGAAAAAATTAAATATTATTTGAATTTTGCATTTTCAATGATAACATTTACCACTGACAGATGCACAGAGCATAGCCGACACAGTCTTTGTGTTGGAGGAAAGTCCGGACTGCACGGGACAGCATATTGGCTAATATACCAAGCAGAGTGATCTGACGATTAGAGCAACAGTGACGATACGATGAAAATCGGGTGAAACGGGCAATCTCTATGCGCAGCAACTTCAAATAGGTTCCCGATGACTTGTCCCAAGATGGGAACGGGTAGAAGGCATGACATTTTGTGGTAACACATTATGCAGATTGATTATGCTCGCCATCATGGGCGACCGTGATGGAACAGAATCCGGCTTATCGTGCATCTGTCAGGTTAGTGATTAGTGGTTAGTGTTAGTGGCGGAGTCGGGCATTCGCCCGACAACATCAATTTACTGGATTCCACGGTCAAGCCGTGGAATGACAACTCTGTTCTTTTTATTTTAAAGCTAGGAACATTTTTCGTATTTTAAGAAATGAAGAACTTGTCATTCTCGGGCTTGACCCCAGGACCCAGGTCTTTATTAATGTCGTCGCGCAACGCGCGACTCCGCCACTAACACTAACCACTACACACTAATCCCTAACATGCAAATTGCTTATTAATTCACTGAATAAAACACGTGCGCGATTCAATGCCGCATCACGCCAGCCGTTGTCGGACGGGTACCAACTTTCTGTTAAATTTGCCCGTGTTGTCGGGTTGATTTTGCCAAAGTGTAACAAATCATATCGCGCGTCACCCATATCCATGCGCTTGAACACAGGACTCATTATCGGAAATTCGCCTGTGCCGATTTCAAAATCTGCGGTGTAAACAGGGCAATCGGTGCGCCCGTAACGCGATTCCAGACAATCTACCAAATCGCCCAATAAAGTAGGGCCAAATACGGCACTTTCGTCTGGGACAATTTCTGTATCATTGCAAACACTTTTGAAAAATTGGGTGTTTTGATGCCATGACGGGTGCGATACCAGTAACTGACCAGTGACATATTTATCGCGCCGATTAAAACGACCCAAGCCTGTATGCAACCCAACAGACACCAACGATTTTTTATTTGCACCGTGCATAATTTCATCATATATCGCCATGGTCATTTTATTTTCGTCTGTTTGTGATGCGCCGCCATAGAACAATCCATGCGGATAATCATATTGACCCCAACTGATTGCAGACCACGCGCCATCGTGTAAATGTGACGAACGAAACGCCTTGATTGCGTTCTTTTTACGAATCGGGTCTGGCGCAGACAACAGCAAATCGTGCGACAAATGATACAGCGGATTTGTCGGCAGATTTTCAGGTTTAGAAAAATCTATGCCGAAATTGCGATTCAAATCAACCAAACCGCCATCTTTATCGCGTGTTTCGCGCATGCGATTTTGCATACCCCAACCATTAATTACATGAATAATAGTGATTGTATAATCTTGTAAAAATGTGTCCGATATTTTTGGCGCAATTTCATTCAAAAACATCAGTTGGGCAGCACTGCCGAAATAGCCTTCTATGCCATGTATACCAGAATTGATAACTAATTGATTTGCGCCATCACCAATTTTAACATATGGAATATCATAATAGCTGTTTGGCGATACACACCATTTCAAGTTGCCAAAATCAATTGCAGACCGTATGAATTTTTCGGTGGCTTCATACCAATTTTCAGAATAATAACGCATTGCAACACCTGTTTTGCTGTGTCCCACCCGCGCACTCTCCTGTAACTACTACATAACTTTGCCCTGTGTTGGGTAAAAAGTCAACTGAATCTTTTGCCATTTGTCATATTCCGCCACAGGCAACATACGAAACGGCTGGCATACATTAATCGCACTGCGTATAGTGTCCAGAACATACGCGAACGCAGGGTCGTTTTCTGCACGCGACGCCGATTCAAACCAAACATCGGCAACTGTGCCATTTTTGCGCATGCTCAAATGCGCCACGGCGCGAATATCTGAAATATCTGGGCGCGTTGTGTCAATTGTCCAACAACGCGTCATTGCAACACGCAACGCATCAACCACAGACACCGTTAATGTTCTGTCCAACGATACAGATTCACGATTTACGCGCACTACGGTCTTTTTCTTGGGTGCAGGTTTTTCGTCAGGCGCAGGCTGGGGTTCAGGTGCCGCGTCTTTTGATTTTTTTTCAGGTTCAGAATCAACCATTGATGGCGCAGTGATTTCTGAATCTTGTTGTGCGACATCAGGCGCTGATACAGGTTCTGGTTCTGGAATATTTTTATCTGGCGCGGTGATTTCAGGTGTATTTGTGTTATATAAAATTGATTCATCACCCGATACGCGCACAGAAGTCAAATCTATTTCAACAATTTCTATCCTGTCGGGCGCAACCAATGTTGCACGGTCAACCACCAGTACAAACGATGTTATCATCAGTGCAATCACTATCAAGTGTCCGCCAATGGACATCAGTAAATTTTCTGATGAAAACACATCAAATTTTGCCATTATTTTTTAATTTCTGTTCGCAATCCAACGCGTTGAAATCCAGCATCTTTTAATTTGCCCATAACCGCCATAACTGCGCCATAATCGGCGGCACGGTCGCCACTTATCATAATTGTCAGGTTCGGGTTTTCACCACGCATTGCAACAGCACGGCGAACAACATCATCAATCGGTAATTGCGTTTTGCCGACATAATAACGCCCCATGGCATCAACACTGATTTGAATTGCGTGGTCATTGCCAGTCAGGGCAGAATTGCCTGCATTTGGCAAATTCAAATCAATGCCTGCGGTCAGCATTGGTGTTGTAACCATAAACACCGCCAACAACACGGTCATAATGTCAATCATCGGGGTCAGTGAAATACTGGCATCTGAATTTCTGTGTCTGATATGCGCCATTTTTATGCACCATTATTTTTTAGATTCTGTTTCTTTGCGCACTTCGTCCAATGTGTCATATAAATCATCTGCGCGTTTTGTAAAATATTGATACGCAATTGCCGCAGGTACTGCCGCAATCAATCCCAGTGCAGTTGTTCCCAATGCCACCGCCAGCCCTGGTGCAATAACGCCAATTGATACAGATTGATTTACACCAATCGCAGAAAAAGAATCCATTACGCCCCAGATTGTGCCAAACAAACCTATGAACGGCGCAACATAAGATACCATTGATAAAAACCACAAATTTTTATCAAACGGACGAATTGCGCGTTCAACCGCCACCGTCATATTATCAGTTGTCTTTAATTTAATAGGGTTGCGACGCACATGCCGCCACAGACGAACTTTGCCAATAATAATTGCCCATGACATGACACTGGCAATGACCAGAACAACTGAAATGAACAATGTCATTAAATCGCCCGTAAACAAGTTTAATAATGAAAATGTATTTGCCATTTTATTTTTCCTTTGGTTATTTAATCTCGGAACCGTTGTGCGATATAATCTGGAATCGCGCGTGGTCTTAAATTGCCGCCAATATACGCGATTGATATATCCAGTATAGCACATATTGTGTCATCTTTCACGAACTTTTGTTCTATTGTCATAGACGCCGCACCCATTTTGATAATTTCACTGATGACCACAAATTCGTCAGCCAATTTCAAAGGCGATAAATATTTAATCTTTAATTCACGAACAACAAAGCCTACATCGCCATCAGGTATTTTCAAACCGCGCAATAATTGCATACGGGCGCGTTCTGCGATTTCAACATATCGCCCATGATATACAATACCACCAGCGTCTGTATCAGCATATGCAATTGCAAAATGAAATTCTGATTTTTTCATGATTATTTTTCCACCCCTAGATGTTTATATCCTGCATCTGTTATGATACGCCCACGGGGCGTGCGCTGAACAAAACCCAATTGCATTAAATATGGTTCAATTACATCTTCTATGGTATCTGCAGGTTCTGACAATGCCGCCGCCAGATTTTCAATTCCAACGGGCCCACCTGCATAATGACGCACAATCGCATTCATATATTCGCGATCTATTTCGTCCAGCCCACACGCGTCAACCCGTAATTGCGCCAAAGTCGTACGAATTATATCAGGCGTTATTTGTGTCGCATTCATCGCAGACGCAAAATCGCGCGCCCGTTTTAACAGCCTGTTTGCAATTCGCGGTGTGCCGCGCGCACTTTGTGCCAATATGTGCGCACCCGCGTCATCAATTGGCATGCCCAGAATATTTGCACTGCGCATAATGATTCTTGCCAAATCAGATGGCGAATAAAATGACAACCGCAAATCAATACCAAAACGATCACGCAACGGATTAGACAACAACCCTGTACGCGTTGTTGCACCCACCAATGTAAATGGGGGCAGGTCAATACGCACACTTTTCGCAGATGGCCCTTCGCCCAGCATAATGTCCAATTTGAAATCTTCCATTGCGGAATACAATACTTCTTCTATGGCTGTGGGCAAACGATGAATTTCATCAATAAACAACACGTCCATCGGTTCCAGCGATGTTAAAATTGCGGCTAAATCGCCTTGCTTGGTCAACATAGGCGCCGCGGTCGCACGAAAATTTGTCCCTAATTCATTTGCAATAATATGCGCCAATGTTGTTTTGCCCAGCCCTGGTGGCCCATATAATAAAACATGGTCCATTGCTTCGCCACGCGATTTTGCACCGTTTATAAACACAGACAGATTTTGTTTTAACCCGTCGTGTCCGATAAAATCGTTCAAGGCACGCGGACGAATAGTCGCCGCCATTTCGTCTGGAATATTCGGGTCAAGAAATCTTTCTGTGTTTTGCATTATAATAATTTATCCTGTGCATTTTCACGACCAACATACGCCTTTAAATCATTATACATTTGGCGTAAATCAGGCGGATTTGTATAATCTTGGTCAGAATTTTTAACACGAATTGTTTCCAAATCTATTTGTGCTTTTTTTAATAACTGTGTCAGGTGCGCCGCATAACCCTTGGCATCATCTGATTCCATTGCGCCTTGAATCAGTAATCCACGATTTGGCCGCGGTGATAAAAATGTATAATCAGACAACGACGGGTCAGGCGACACCAAAACGAAACCAGAAACTTCGGGTCGGCGCATCATTGCCTGTAATACATACCATGCACCCAGACCGTTGCCTGCCAGCCATATTACATCGCTGTCTTCGTTATTGTTTTGAATCCAATCAATTACTGTTGCAATATCCAGCATATTATCAGCTGTTGTGCCAATAGAACCTTCGGAATCGTTCACACCGCGATAATTAAACCGCAGCACAGAAAACCCAACGTCCATAAATGCACGAAACATCGCATAAGACACACGGTCATTCATGTGATGCTTTTGACGCGGATTACCCGACAACACGACCGCCAACGGCGCCCCAGCAACAGCAGACTTGTGATAAACCGCGTGAATTTTGCCGGCATCGCCCGTAATCATAATATCAACCATAATAACACACCTTTCTTATTTTCTTATGCTTTACAATAGAACAAACGAATATCATTTTTCAATAAAAATATTTTTTGCTTTGACACGCGCCCTGCGAATAGTCTAACATTTAATAAAAGTGGAAAAGGGCATTGATATGTTAAGAAATATTTTGTTCGTGACTTTGGCGGTAATTGTGGCACCTGTGGCGTCTTTTGCCGCAGATGAAGAAATTGTAACTGATACATTTCAAACAATTTATACAGAAACCCCTGTGCAATCATATTACGCATATCCAGATGACCCAAATTTCATTCCAGAAACTCAATTTATGGAACGCGCCGACAGCTTGGATTACGACCAAAATATTACCGAGGCACGCACCATAGAATCACAATTGCACCCTGGGGTTATGTTTGCCGACAGACCAACGGTTATTTGCCGTAATTTTGGTTGCACACGATTGAACGACAAAATTACTCGTACTTTCTTGTTCAACAGTTTGGCAAATATGTTTATGATGAACGCCCATTCGCGTGTTTATATTTGTGAGGCAGACCCGTTTTCACGCGATTGTCTGCAATCTGGTATTTCATTTCCTGTACGCAGTGGCATTGCAAACGCGTTGGTTAAAATCCCCAAGGCGACAATTTCACAGGTCAATGTTTCCACGGGTTTATCTATGGCATCGGTTGGCATGACTTATGATTTCTTGGTAAATGGGATTGACCGTGTGTGTGAACCAACCGTTATGGATATTATGGTACCTGTAAATTCACAGGCGACATTGTCTAATCGTGAATTTGCATGTAATATGACCAGTGACGGCGTCAGCAATGTTTCATTATTGGTCAGCATTGATTACATTGATTTAGATTATGGTATCTTGGGCGGTTATTATTCTTTGGGTATGCAAGGCCCAACAACTGGTGGTGGTACAGGTTATGCACTGTTCAAGACAGAATTTACAACTGGCGGTATGCAATTCCGTGCATTCGTTGATTCTGAATCTGGAACACAAACTATTCAACCTGGGGAATATGCTGTTGAACCATTGCAGAAATAAACCACACCATGAAAAATAATGAACAAAACTGTTTTGATTATTGATGATGATGACATGTTGCGCAAAACTCTTGCGCACGGGTTACGAGATGAAAATTTCAATGTTTTAACCGCAGATTCTGCCGAATACGGTTTTGATATTTTGGCGCGAATGCGCGTTGATGCGATTGTCCTTGACCGAATGATGACGGGTATGGACGGTCTGGAAATGTTAAAAAAATTACGCGCGTCTGGTGATATGACCCCTGTAATTATGTTAACTGCAATGACAGGTGCAGAAAACACAATTGACGGTCTGGGCAGTGGCGCAGACGATTATATGCCAAAACCTTTTCAATTACGCGAACTGGTGTTGCGATTAAACAATATATTAAAAAAGAACGCATCGGTTGAAACCGCCCGTATGCCCACAGGTCTGGTATTTAACGAAGATGAATTTTTTGTTAAATGCCCAAATTGCGCGCCTAAAATGATTGCACTGTCGGGTGAAGAAAAGAAATTATTACAAAACTTGACCCACCCAATGGGAAATATTGCGCCTGCGTCGCCTATGGTTGCAAAACGCTTGCGCAGCAAATTAAATGGTGTATTATCTGAATTAGATATAATTACAATTCGCGGGCGGGGTTATAAATTGATAAATATAAATTCTGCTGGCGAAAAACCAAACAAGGATAAAGCATGAGACTTATACCGCGCAGTTTTCTTTGGCGAACAATATTGATGATATTGATTCCGTTGATTATTGCCCAGATTATTGTGGCAAATGCGTTCTTTGGCAATCATTGGAAACGCGTTCATGGCACATTGGGTCGCACATTGGCAGGCGAAATATCAACAATTATGACCTTTATGGACAATGACCAGAAAGATGTCGCAGATAAAATTGCGAAGAATATTGGTATAAATGTTTCTGTAAATCAATCGTTAAATCGTCCGCGCCATAACAACAATGACGCACGCGAAGCAGGGGCATTAGCACGCGAATTATCATCAAGATTAAACCGCAATGCAGACATATATATTGACCGCGCAAAACGATTGGTATTTATTGATGTACCAACCACAGACGGCAAAATCGCAACATTTGGGACATCAATGCACCGTATATATTCCACCAGCAGCGAAGTATTCTTGCTGTGGTTATTGGGGTCTATATTAATTGTTTCTATTTTGGTATCGCCATTTATCATATTGCATACGCGCAGTATTCGTCGTATTGCGCATGCAGCAAATCGGTTTGGTCGTGGACTAGATGCACCTGGTTTTGAACCATCGGGTTCAAAAGAAATTCGTGAAGCCGCCAGTGCAATGATTACAATGAAAGAACGGCTGAACAGATATAATCGCACCCGTACAGATATGCTGAACGCGGTCAGCCATGATTTGAAAGCACCGTTGACCCGTATGCGTCTTGCCGTTGAAACAGACGCGGCAGATAAAGACGATTTATTGCGCGATATTGACCGAATGTCTGAAATGGTCAATGGTTATTTAGCATTTGCACGCGGCGAAATGCCAGAAATAGAACAAACAACTGAATTGCCTGCAATGTTAACGCGTATCGCGCGTGATGCAGCACCAGACAAGAAAATTGAACTGAATTTTCCTGACGAACCTGTGCAATTCTATGCGCGCCCTATGGCATTAACACGCGCGTTTTCTAATATTATTGAAAATGCCGCGCGGTATTCTAAAAATAAAATCAGAATAACCGAACAAGATACATCTGATAGTGTTACGGTTATTATAGAAGATGACGGGGTTGGTATCCCAGACGATAAAAAACGCGACGCGTTGCGTCCATTTGTGCGATTGGATAATGCCCGTGGCAAAGATACTGGTGGTACGGGGCTGGGGTTGTCTATTGCGCAAACTGCAATTGAAAATCACGGCGGACAAATATTCTTGGAAGACAGCGACCTGGGCGGATTGCGCGTACGCGTTGTGTTGCCGTTGTAATGGTTAAATATGGGATTGTAAAATGAATTTATATAAATATGTTTCTGACGAAATTAACAATAAATTGGGCATGGCAGTCAATCTGGAGGTACCACGCAATCGCGAATTTGGTGATTTTGCAACCAATGCTGCAATGGTCATGGCGAAATCAGAACACAAAAATCCGCGCGAACTAGCAGACGAAATTGCAAAAAAATTATCAGAACTGGAATTCGTATCTGATGCGTCTGTCGCAGGCCCTGGCTTTATCAACATAAAATTGCGTGACGATTTTATATGGAAATTTGCAAATGCACCACAATCGCCAAAATCGCAACGCGCAATGCGCCTTGATTTAGACTATGGCGGTTATAATGTCGGCAAGGCATTACACATCGGGCATCTGCGTACATCTATTGTGGGCGATACATTTAACCGTGTTGCAAAATTTTTGGGACATACAACCAAAAGTTATAATCATATCGGCGATTGGGGACGTCCAATGGGGCTGATTATCGCATGGATTTTGGAAAATGGTATGCCACAAAATGCCACAGAATTAAACAAGATTTATCCTGAATCAACTGCGCGCGCCAAATCAGATGACGCATGGTTGCAACGCGCCAAAGATGTAACAGCGGAATTACAATCTGGCAACGCAGAATACAGAAAAATTTATGACGCGTTTATGAAAATATCTTTGGGTCAAATGGACACTGTGCTGAAACGATTAAATATGTTGCCATTTGACGCAACAATGGGCGAACGCGGTGTTGCAGAATATGTCGCACCAACGCAAAAGATTTTAGAATCTAAAAATCTGTTGGTTGAATCAGATGGCGCAATGATTGTAAATGTGCGCCGCGATGATGATACTGCGCCTATGCCACCATTGATGTTCCGCACCAGTGCAGACACACAAACATATGCGGCGGCTGATTTGTCGGCGATATATTACCGCACCCAAACGGATTCCCCAGACGCAATTTTGTATTTCACGGATTCGCGTCAGAATTTGCATTTTCAACAGGTGTTCCGTGCGGCAAAACTGGCAGGCATAACAAATGCCGAACTGTCCCACACTGGTTTTGGTGCTTTGACAGGTGCTGACGGCAAACCATTCAAAACACGTGACGGCGGTGTTGCAGAATTACTTGATATTCTTGATACTACCGCAGACGCGGTTCGCGCCCGTGTTATGGAATCTGGCAAAGAACTGGACGATACAACAATTGCGCAAATTGCACTGGCGGCGGTGAAATTTAACGATTTAGTGCATGATGTGCGTGCTGATTATGTATTTGACCCGAACGCAATCACATCTTTTGAAGGTCGCACAGGCCCATACATTTTATATACAGCCGTACGG
>CANQCM010000029.1 GCA_947589625.1 uncultured Alphaproteobacteria bacterium | reverse complement strand
CGCGTTTTGCCATTTGGTTGCAAACCTGTTCGCACAGACCGCACTGTATTTGCCGCAGCGAACGCAACACGAGGCAATGCAACCGCCACCATTGTGCAAACGCCAGAAAACTGTAAAAGTGTTCGCCGCGATATTTTCATCATGAAAATATTATATCAAAAATTTGACCACGGTTCAAGAATCTGTATTGAAATATTTCATAAAAAACCGCCCAGATGGGCGGGAATTACTTGCTGGTGCAATTTGCAAACGACTGTGATACCAGTGATGTTTCTTGTGGTGTCAATGTCGTAACCGGAATGATATAGCACCGCGCACTGTCGCGAACAATAAAGACCTTGGTGCCACGAACATATCCTTGTTGCATGCTGTCAATTTGGGCAGATGTCAAAAACGCATTTTGTGTCGTAGATGGATTTGACATTGCCGCCTGAACCAATTGATATGCGGTGTTATAATCCCACAATTCAGACATTGATTGCACTTCCATATAAATACTTTGTGATTCATATGGATTTTCTATATTTTTCTGTTCAGTTGGAAATGCCACACCAATTGCCAATGCTGCAGCTGTTTGCAATGATGTAGGTTCAGACGATGAAGACGATGCCACAGATACAGTATTCGATTGTAAATCGTCACCGCATGCCAAATTCATACGATTTGTATAACCTGCCAGAACTGCATCTACTGCTGTTTGCCAATCTTCGCCTTTATTGTTCAAATCCAGATTGACTAATTTTTCAGCCCAACCCCAAATATTTGCGCCGACATTACCAGCATTTGCAAAACGGGTCACCATTTCTGCACTGCCCCCAGGAACACCTGCGCCGCAATAATCGGTCAACATAGATGTCAGCATACTGGACGTTTCATTACCATATGCCATTGCCACAGAATGACACGCCATTGCTGCATCTAATTCTTGACGACGTTGCGTGCATAATGCTGAATGAGATTTATTCAGTTGTGTTGCCATATTTGCCATTGATAAATAAGACATCAATTCTTGCTGAATATATGGGACACATAAACGCGCCGCAGTATTTGTACCGCCCGCGCTGGTGCGGAAATTAGAATTATATTGCGGTAATAAAACATCAGTATCTTTTTGCAGGCACAGCAATGTGTAATTGTACAGTTCACTTTCTGATGCGCCACGGCACCGACTGGGGCTTTGACCATCAACAATCGTTACATCGCCACAATAATCAGCCAAGCAATTATAAATTTTGGTTCGGCATGCAGAATCAACATCTGGTTGGGTAACCATATAATATGTATTGCGTTGATTAGTCTGATACGCGTTCGCCAAGGCTTGATTTCCGCGTAATGCTGTTGACGCGGTATTTGTCCCTGACACAGTACGTGCTGAATTTGGGGTCGCCACAGACCCAGCACCAATTGCAAACGCGCCAGACGCACAAAACAATGCGCCAAACAAACCCATAACCAGAAAATTATGCTTCATTACAATCCCTCTCTGATGTATAAATTTTATCATATTTCACCGCCCAACGCAACGACAGATTTAATTATTACTGTTAATTTAGTTGATTTAGGTAAAATTATATGTAAAATGCAAAACATGATTATGGCAAACGAAGTTTTATCGCAAATTTCAGACGACATTTCTGCCGTCAGGGGGTTTCTTTGACCCTGAAAAACTAGAAAAGGAAATCGCCGAATTAAGCGAAAAAACAAATGACCCAGAACTGTGGAACAATCCTGATAATGCCCGTGCGATATTACAAAAAAAATCTGGGTTGGAAAAATCATTGCAACAGTTGCGCGATTTAGAATCTGAATATAATACTGTTCGCGAATTGTATGAAATCGCACCCGAAGATGCTGATGTTTTAGCGACAATTGAAAAATTAGCCTCAGATGCTCATCAGGCGAAATTTATTACACTGTTTCGCAGCCCTGCGGACAATAACGGCGCATTTTTGTTTATCCAAGCAGGCGCTGGCGGAACCGAGGCTCAAGATTGGGCGCAAATGTTATCGCGCATGTATGCGCGTTGGGCAGAACGTCACGGATTTACTTGTGAAGTTATTGAAGAACACGCGGGCGATACTGCAGGCTTGAAAAATATTACTTATCGCATTTCAGGCAATCGCGCGTTTGGTTGGCTAAAAAATGAAATCGGGGTTCATCGTCTGGTGCGCATTTCGCCGTTTAACGCGAACGGCAAACGCCAGACCAGTTTTGCATCTGTTGATGTTTGGCCTGATGTTGATGACACAATTGATATTGAAATAAACGAAAAAGATTTGCGGATTGATACATATCGTTCATCGGGCGCTGGGGGTCAGCATGTAAACAAAACCGACAGCGCAGTTCGCATAACGCACATTCCGACAAACACCGTTGTTACATGTCAAAACGAACGCAGCCAAATTCAAAACAAAGAAATGGCGATGAAAATATTACGCAGCCGCCTGTATGATTTAGAATTGCAAAAACGTGCCGAGGCTGAAAATGCCGCATTAGCGCAACAAAAGAAAATTGAATGGGGCAGCCAAATCCGAAACTATGTTCTGTACCCGTATCAATTAGTCAAAGATGTGCGCACAGATGTTGAGAAAACTGATTCTGCCGCAGTTCTTGACGGCGATTTAGACGATTTTATGCTGGCAGAACTAGCACGGGATAGTGGGTAGTGTTAGTGGTTAGTAGTTGTGTTCGCTATCGCGAACGAGTTTATTTACCTGGGTCCTGGGGTCAAGCCCCAGGATGACAAAGGGGAGTGTTTAAGTTTTCACTATACGCAGTATTTTTATATTCGTGTTTTTTTATTCAGAAACGAACAATGTCCCTAGCATTAAAATAAAAAGAACAGAGGTGTCATCCTGGGGCTTGACCCCAGGACCCAGGTCATAAAATGTTGTCGGGCGAATGCCCGACTCCACTACTAACCACTAACAACTAAACGGGGCAAATGCCCCGTTTAATTAGAATCTGTACGAACCTGATAATTTGATGTTGTGTATCTGTATAAATTCGTTATATTGATAGCGGTAATCCAGACCAACCTGAATACCTTTGGCGCTTAATACTTCTATACCGCCGCCAATATTCGCCCACAACGGATTGATATCTATATCATACTTTGTATAGCGTTCTGCTGGCGCAAATTTGAATTTAACAGATTCAGGCGAACCCAATACATCATATTCTATGCCGATTGTCGCATATGGACGCAATTGCAACCAAACAGACGGGTAAATGCGTTTTTGCGCGGTCAAAGAATACCCAGGTGTCACAATGAAATAACCGTCTGATTCCAAATCCATATAGTCACCACCTGCGGCTTCTTCAGTAACCGAGAACCCAAAATTATACCCCAAACGCGCATACATATTACCAACGATATATTGATTTAACCAATCGTGCAGCAAGCCCCATTCTGATGTGATGCTGAACGCAGTGCCGTCGCCGTCAATATGCGCAACATAATTTTGGTCACGCGACACGTCCAAGAAATGAATATCCAAATAACCATTTCCATATAGACGCGTTTTTTGACCCAATGTTTGCATCATATATGCACCCAGACCTAAATCAGTATCAGCCACCTTTAAATTAACATGTCCGGCGATTGGCTGGTTTGGCATATAACCCAAATCCATTGCGTCTGAATTATCAGCCGCCATATGAGACAAGCGCGCAGTTACACCAACGATAAGAGTATCTGATTGTTGCCAATCATAACCGCCCGTGATATTAAAGCGATTGCCGGTTGTGCGTTTTGCGTCGGTCAAATCTTGACTGAATATACCGAATTCAAAATCGCCCCATGCCTTGCGCAGATTACGATTGCGGTTCCAGATAAATTCGTCAATCATATGGTCTTCAAATGAACGATAGTTAGTATGTTCGTTCAAGATAACCGAACCTGCAAGTTGTTCAACTTCGCGTGGTTGGAACAGGCGGCTGAAACGCGCCAAAGGTGTCCCATCGCGTTCCAAGACATATTGTTCCATGCGGTTATATAATTCTTGGGACATTTCCGCCATGTTTGTACCCTTGAATATTTCTGGAATAACTTCTATTGGTGTGCGGTTAAAGAAACCTTTGTGATGTAATTGACCTTCGATAAGATCGTCCAGCCCGCCCGCAGTTTCGTATTCGCCTTGGGTATGATCTGGGACGCGGTCAACCACAGGTTGAATTTTGAACACTTCTACCGGTCCACCAAAACGCGGATCAAACACGACATATAAACTGTCGGCATAGCCGTCGCCATCGGTATCGCGCGCAGATAAATATGCACCCAAATCTTCGCCCGTGCCATTATGGGCGGAATCCACCGCGTCCAGATAGTTAATGCAAATTGTGCCATCGGCGTTACAGAAACTGACATTCAAATTACGCGCCTTGGTCGCCAAATCAGACAAACCTTCGCTGGCGTGTATTAACCAAATCGCGGTGCCTTGGTCAACAATATCATACAGAGTGATACCCATTTGTGCATTTGGCAATGCGCTGTTATTCGGCACATTGACATCAGGCAATGCGTTCATAACATCAACATCTGTAATAAATTTGCCATCAACTTCAACCAAAGCCTGTGCGCCATCGTGGTTGGTAATTCTGCCCAGAGTATTGTCGTTATTCAAACTGACCGACGCCCAATAATCGCGCGTAGAAGAATTTTCGCCCCCGCCAGCAGCATATGGCAAAATTGCGGCACTCAAGCGACTGTTGTTATCAAATACATAATTGCCATGCACGTCCATGTGTTCCAGACCCAAGAAACTGGTGCCGCCATAAATAGAGCCGTTAATCACCGCAGTCAGCCATGAATCCGGTACAGCAACGATATTTAACCCCACGGCATGAATGTCGCCATTTGATGTAAAATCACTGGTGTTAAATGTTAATGTGCCGTCGTTTTGATTGAATCCACCAATTGTTACATTTGACGCATTTATTGTATAGTCGTCGCCAGTAATTGATACATCGCCACTTGCCGCCGTTGCGCCGGGCATATTGTGATATACTGCGCCGTCAGATTCGAATGCGCCAGTTAAATTCATGCCTGTGCCAGTCAAACGCGCCAGTGCGCCCGTGTTATTTGTAAATGTTGTGGCGTTTATCATTGTGCCAGAATTCAAACCCAGTTCGCCCGATTCGTTTGTGATATCTTGTAATGTAATGCCGTTTTCAGCGGTTAAAGTCAATTGACCGTTGTTTGTTAAATCAGCCGCAGTAATTGATTGCCCAGCGGTGAGTTCAGCCGCAGCGCCATCGTCTACATTAATATTACCCGTAAATGTTGCCGAATTTTCAACATCGTAATTTACAGTATTTGCATAGGCATTAAAATTACCACTAACATTTAACGAACCTGTACTGAAGCTGCCGTCACTTGCCAAATATAAACCGTCTGTTGGTGTGCCACCTTGGGTTAAATTGCCATTTGTTACAGTGACTGCATTTGTAACAGTAATGTCGGGCGCGCCCAATTTAACTGTGCCACCACTGATATACATTGATGTTGCGCTAAATGAATCTGATGCGGTGACTTCTGATGTACCGCTGGTATTAGTGAATGCATCAGACGCTATTACTGCCCCATACATCGTCAGCATATTGCTGTTATTCACATTGTCGGTTGTAATATTTCCCGAACTTGTGATGGTCATATCGCCAGAATTTGTGATATTCCGCGCAGTAATGTTGGCTGCGGTTGCGTTTAATTTTGCGGTTTTAGAATTAGTTAAATCTTGCATAGAAATCGATGTCGCATCAACGGTCAAATTGCCGTTGTTTGTAACTGTGCCTGAAATTGTGGTTGTGCCCTCGGCATCAATGTCTAATGTGCCCGCATTTGTAACCGTACCGCCCAAAGTCACCATATCTGCGGAATCTAAAGTCAATGTTTTGCCGTTAACGATGTTCATATTGCCGGACAAAGTAATATCAGCATCTGTTTGCGTGGTTTTTAATGTTAACGCAGATGTATTTTTGATGTTGAAACCGGTGCCGGTTGCAGAATCATTAAATCGTACATCACCAGAAATATTTATGTCGCCATCGTTAGCAGTAATGCTGGTGCCGGTGGCATTGACTGTTGTACCACTGGCGGCGGTCAAAGAGCCCAATGTTGTTGTACCAGAATTAAATGTTACCGAACCGCCATCGGACACAGCAACATCGCCATAAATTGTTGTTGTGGTTGAACTGTTATTTTCAGTGGCGCCAAAGGTTACAGACCCGCCATCTGTTGCGGTTACATTGCCCGAGTCTGTGCCTACTGAGCCGACTTTTATTTCTTTTGCTTCAAAAGCAACACCGTGATTGCCAGATGTATCGGCTTCTGTGGTTATATTGCCACCAATTGTGATGTTGCCACTGGTTGATTTCAGGGTCAGCCCCGCGGTATTTCCGCTGACAATATTCAAATCGCCATCGCCAGTTGATTGTTCGGTGCCAAATTTAACATCGCCTGAAATATCTATATTATTACCCGCGGTGACAGTCGCCAACGATGCCCCAGCATTTAATACACCGCCAGTAATGCTTAAACCGTTGGTAATATTGACCCCACCTGTCCATGATTCCAGATTGAATACACCACCAGTATTGCTGATAGAGCCGATTTGAATACTATCGCCACTTGTATCAGAACCTTTTATTGTTGTTGTACCGGCACTATTAGTAACCGCGCCAGTAATTGTTAAAGACTTGGATTCAATCAGCAAATCGCCAGAATAATTATTTACAGGCCCCTGAATACTAATAGTACCGTTTGGATTATCCTCGGTTGGTGCAACTATATCCAAATCACCATAATTGTTTACGCTGGTCAATTCAACAGTTTGACCATTTAAGCGCATTTTTGAACCGGTATTATTTGTAATCGTTCCATTAACATCAAGTTTTCCGGTTGCCTGAATATCTGTTTCGCCATTGTTGCCAGTGATAGTAGAACTGATAGTTATGTCTTTGCTGGCAGACATGGTTAAACTTTTGCCGTTATTTTCAACGCGTTCTGCAGTGATGTTGGTTGCAGTCAAACCCATTTGTGCATTGGTGTTTACTTCTTCACCACCTAAATCATCGTCTGCAGTGTCGTTACCATTTACAATGCTCTTGGTTTTTATATCACCGCCGGATAATTCAACAGTAAAAGAATTCAGATTGCTGACATATAAATTATTGTCGCTGTCGTCGCCATCGCCACCCAAACTTAAACTTTGTGCTTTTAAAGAAAAAGTATTGTTGCTTTTCATACCAGACAGGCTTAAACCATGTGCAAAAGAAACCGCGCCCGTCGCAGTAATACTTAAATTCCCCTTGTTCACAAATGATGGATTTCCTGTATCGCCACCACTAACAGTTAAACCGCCACTTAGGTTCATTGTCAAACTGCCCGCGTTGGAATCGTTTTTCATGGTGCCGGTAACCGTAACATCATTTCCAACGGTAACAGTCATATTACCAGAATTTTCTAAATCGCCCCCAACATCTAAATCACCACTGGTTGCAGTTATGTTCATGGTGGATAATTTGCCCGATTCTGCCCCTTCGTCTGATGTATAACCATTTTGTATATTACCATCAGAATTTATACTGCCGGTTGCAGTTAATGTTGTTGTGCCACCACCAGATGCAATCAAACTGTCCATTGATATTGAACCAGTCTCACCTTCACCCGTTGCCTCAAATTTTGTTTCACCAGACGACTGTATATCAACAGCACCTAATGATGCGATAGTTTCCGCCGAGATAGTCAAATTCCCCTTGTTTGTAATACTGTCCCCTGTAATTTCAAAATTATTAACATCAGTAATACTTAATGTAGAACCACTTTCTACATCAATATTACCAATTTGTGCCGAAGAAATTGTTCCGCCGTTTTCGTCATAACCCTTGATACTAAAATTAATATTGTTATGCGCACGCACAGTGCCATTTACGGTTAAAGTGCCACCGATACTCATTGTAAAACTATTTACAGATGATGATATATATACAAACCCTTCCCCTGGTTTTTCGGTTACAACACCTGGATAACCTGCATATAAATCATTAGCAACAGAAACATTACCACTAACACCAACACCGGAGCCTGTGGTAAAAGAATATGATTTTCCATCTTTGGCGTCTATTGACTCTAGCGGTTCGCCGTTTTGTCCCGGATCTTTTTCTAGCTGTCCCATTGCTGTAAAAGGAAAAATACAGCATAGAAAAATATAAAATTTTCTCATGAACATTTTTTGTTTCTTTCCGGTTTCTTTCTGATATATTATTGCATATTTTGAAAATTCAGACAAGACAAAAAACCGCTTTCAGAAAACCAAGGAGAAAATTATGTTTGATATAAAAACTGTACATGCGCGTCAAATTATGGACAGCCGCGGAAATCCAACCGTAGAATGTGATGTTATTTTATCTGGTGGCGCAATGGGGCGCGCCGCAGTACCCAGTGGCGCATCAACGGGTTCTTTCGAGGCACTGGAAATGCGTGACGGTGGTGCCGCCTATATGGGGCGCGGTGTTATGAGTGCTGTCAAAAATGTAAATGATGTTATTGCGCCTGAAATTATCGGTATGAACGCAACGGCTCAATCAGACATTGACGCAAAAATGATTGCACTGGACGGTACGCCAAATAAAGAAAAACTGGGCGCAAATGCAATTCTGGCGGTGTCTTTGGCAGTGGCGCATGCGGCGGCAAATCAAAAGAAAATGCCGCTGTTTGAATATATTGCGTCTGTGTATGGGAATAAAACGCCGAATACCCTGCCCCGACCGATGATGAATATTATCAATGGCGGTGTGCATGCAGATAACGGTCTGGACGCACAAGAATTTATGATTATTCCAAATGGTGCGACATCTGAAAGTATGGCGATTCGTATGGGCGCCGAAGTATTTCATCACTTGAAAAAAATATTACATGATGGGGGCAATTCAACCAATGTGGGCGATGAAGGCGGCTTTGCGCCAAATTTCCACGATTGCCGTACGGCACTGGACACGATTATTGCGGCAATACGCGCCGCAGGCTATGCGCCCAGCACCCAGATTTCAATTGGTATGGACGTCGCGTCATCTGAATTTTATCAAGACGGTGTTTATAATTTTGAAGGCAAGAAATTATCGTCTGATGAAATGATTGAATATTATGAAAAACTGATTTCTGATTACCCGATTATTTCTATTGAAGACCCATTGGCAGAAGAAGATTGGACGGGGTGGGCAAAACTAACCAAACGAATCGGCGACAAATGCCAACTGGTGGGTGACGATTTGTTCGTTACGAATCCGACGCGTTTGGCGCGCGGAATCGAATCGGGTGTGGCAAATGCTATTTTGATAAAAGTAAATCAAATCGGCAGTTTGACCGAAACTCTGCGCGCGATAAAAATGGCGCAAGACGCGAATTATGGCGTGATTATTTCACACCGCAGTGGCGAAACCGAAGACACTACAATCGCAGATTTGGCGGTTGCCACTAATGCTGGGCAGATAAAAACAGGTTCTATGTCGCGCACAGACCGCATGGCGAAATATAATCAACTGATTCGGATTGAAGAAATGCTGGGCAACGCGGCAAAATATGGTATATAATTAAATAAAATGATGGTAACGGTTGAGATTTTAATCAAATACATACTGGGCGGCGCAATCGTGTTGGGTGTATTTCTTGCGCCTGCATGGATTGCCGCCCAAGCCAAGAAAAGCCCATACGATACGATGTTGGTGCGCGTTGCCAGTTGGCTGTTTGGATTTACCGTTATTGGTTGGTTATGGTCACTGTTCTGGGCGTCACGGCGATAGTGGGCAGTGATTTAGGGGTTAGTGGATAGTGTTATGGCGCGGGGCATTTGCCCCACGTAGTTGTGTTCACTTCGTTCACAACATTTTATGACCTGGGTCCTGGGGTCAAGCCCCAGGATGACACAGTTCTTTATTTCTTGAAATACAAATGTTGTTCCTAGCGTTAAAATAAAAAGAAAAGATGTGTCGCTCGGCTAACGCCTGCGCGTATCCTCGGTATTTATTCAAACTGCGCTGCGCTTGTTTTCATATACTCGGATTCATTCCACGGCTTGACCGTGGAATCCAGTGGATTAATGTCGTTCGCGTCAGCGAACACCACTACTAACCATTAACCCTAACAACTCGCCACTAACAA
>CANQCM010000028.1 GCA_947589625.1 uncultured Alphaproteobacteria bacterium | reverse complement strand
AAAATACGAACATTGTTCCTAGAATTAAAATAAAAAGAAAAGAGTTGTCATTCTCGGGCTTGACCCGAGAATCCAGTTTTTTTTATGTCGTGAGTGATAGCGAACTCCACCACTAACCCCTTGGATTTCATACCTTTTGACTGTTGCGCAATGTAAATCTAGTATTATGACGTGGCAATTTCAAAAGGACGAGATATGCGAAAATTTACATTCGGTTTTTGTTCATTATTGTTTTGTGGCGCGGCAAATGCTCAACTGTATATTTCTGGCAAAATCGGCGCGACAGATTTTGTTATAAATACTGACCAATATATGTACTATTCTGATGAATCATATCGGTCTACAATCGCCAGTGGTAATATTTCTGATATAAATGCAACTTATTATGGTGCGGTGGGGTTTGAATTTGACGAAAGATTCAGATTAGAGGCGGAATATTCATATGGTAAATATATAATATCTGGTAATTGGGCGCTGAATACAAAAAATTATGCCTCTGGCGAAGGTGTAACCCCGTTGCCGCCTAATATCAGTTATCCGTCAACATTTGAATTAACCAACAAAGTACATTCTTTTATGCTGAACGGATATTTTAATGTATTTACTTTTGACCGCCGTTATCGTAATCACATCTATGGGGAAGAAAAGCGCAAGTGCTGTTATGACGCGATGTATGTAATGTTTGGCGTCGGTATGGCGCATATGGCAGATACTGGGCGGGTTGGTATTGATACAACAATGGCGTGGGGTGGAAATCCATTATCAGAAACGGTACATAATACATTGGAACGGTTTATATTTGGTGCAGGTGCTGGTTTAAGTTTTGGATTGACGCCAAATTTCAATCTTGATGTATCTTATCGTTTTACCAAGATGGGAAAATACGATATTGGTCAGACAAGACGCGATTATTATGCCCACAGTGTGATGATGGGCGCAAGGTTGAATTTTTAAGTACGACCTTGCAAATTTGCGAAAACTTTGGTATGATTTCGCAAAAGGATTTATCAGTATGCAAAACGAATTATTACGCGAATTGTCTGCGCGCGGTTTCTTGAATCAATGTTCTAATATGGACGCGTTAAATGACGCATTGAATAATGGCAAAATTACCGTTTATGTTGGCAGTGACCCGACCGCAGATTCTCTGCATGTGGGGCATTTGGTGCCAGTGATGATGATGCGCTGGTTCCAGCACTTTGGTCATCGTCCGTTAATGTTAGTTGGTGGCGCAACAGGGCGCATTGGTGACCCATCTGGGCGCGATACAGGTCGCCCAATGATGACCGAAGAAGTTCTGGCAAAAAATGTTGCAGGGTTAAAAAAATCTTATTCCGCATTTTTGAAATTTGGTGACGGCGCATCTGATGCAATTTTGGTGGATAACTATGATTGGCATCGCGAATTTAGCCATCTAGATTTCTTGCGCGATTTTGGTACTGATTTTACTGTGCCGCGTATGTTAAGTATGGAAAGTGTCAAACGCAGATTGGAAAACGGTATGACTTTTTTGGAATTTAATTATATGACATTTCAAGCGGTTGACTATTTAACATTGCATAAAAAATATGGCTGCAATTTGCAAATCTGTGGCGCAGATCAATGGGGCAATGCGATTATGGGTGTGGAATTGATACGAAAAAAACTAGGCCACGAAGTGTTTGTGTTGTCTACATCGCTGATAACAGATTCCAATGGAAACAAAATTGGCAAATCTGCTGGAAATGCGGTTTGGGTTAATGCAGATAAAACATCGCCGTATGAATATTATCAATATTTCCGTAATACGCCTGATGATCTGGTGGATAAATTCTTGAAATTATTTACAGAAATACCATTGACCGAAATTGAGAAGTTATCTAAATTGCAAGGCGCAGAATTAAACGAGGCGAAAAAGATTTTGGCATTTTCAGCAACAGAAATCGCACATGGCACAGTGGCGGCACAATCTGCGGCAGATGCGGCGGCGGCATTGTTTGGCGGTGGTGGCGCATCTGCAAACACACCAACGGTTGAATTAGAAATGTCTGGTGACATGGGTATTGTTGATTTCTTGTGTGCGGTTGGGCTGTTTGCATCAAAATCTGATGCGCGCCGAAATATAGAACAGGGCGGTATTCAAATTGACGGCGTACGCATTACAGACCCAAAACATATTGTCGCAAAATCTGATGAAATTATGGTGCAACGCGGTAAAAAGGTATTCTTGCGTGTTTTGAATAAACATTGATGAAAAAAATAATCTTGGTTTTATTCGGCATTATGTGTTCGCCGTCTCAGGCGATGTCTGCGCAAACACTGTCGCAAATAAATGACCAAATAAAGCAGGTTGAACAGCAAGATAAAAAACTGACCCAACAGGTTAAATCGTCTGAACGCGATATTGCAAAAACAAAAAGTCAATTGGTGCGCGCGGCTGACAAGGTGAGTTCTTTGGAAGACCAGCGCGGTGCAATGACACGCAAAATTTCAGAACTGGACGCCCAGCGCGATAAATTAATGGCGTCATTAGACGAAAATCGCGGTCGCATATCTGATGCCGCAGGCAGTATATTGTTTGTTGCAATGCACCCGAATTTTGATTCAGACGATATGCGTGAATATGTTCTGACATCTGCGATATTATCGGGTGCGGCTGAAAATTTTGACGCGGAAATAAAATCTGCGACAGAAAAAATTAAAGAGCTGGAAAAAATTCGCGACGCGCGCGCATTAGAGAAAGAAAAATTGGACCGTACGGCGAAAAAATATGCGGCGGAAAAAAATGAATTGGATAAATTGTTAAAAACGCGGTCGGCGCAAAACGAGAAATTAAAAAATCAACAACAGGCATTACAAAAAAAGTTGCGTGAATTATCGGCGCGTGCAAAAAATATTTCTGAATTGTCCGCAGGTGTCGGCAGTTCCAAGATGTCGTCTGACGCGCGTTTTTCACGGCGAAAATTAAATCCGCCTGTGCGTGGGCGCGTTGTGGTGCATTTTGGCGAAAAGACCGCGTTAGGATTAGTATCTGACGGCTGGCGCATTCGCACGCATGGTGCGGCATTGGTTATGGCGCCTGCTGATGGGGAAATAAAATTTGCAGATAATTTCAAGGGTTTTGGCAAGGTTATAATTATGTCGCACAAAAACGGGTATAATACTGTTATGACAAATCTGGGTGATATCGATGTTATTGTTGGGCAACAAGTACTGGCAGGCGAACCTGTTGGTCGCATGTCTCCAGACAAGCCAGAAATGTATCTGGAAGTTCGCCGCGGCGAAAAAGCCGTCAATCCGTCAAATTTGTTTAATGAAGAATAATTAAAAGATTATTGATTGCTTTAATTGCTTGATAATCGCAGCCTGTGTACGTATTTGGCATTGCATCATATACGCAGAATATTGGCGCATAGAACCTTTGGCACGCGCTGATATTGCACTGATATAATTGTCGCGGTCTGTGCGATTGTTAAAGCATATTGGGCGATAACCATTTTGAATTAAAACCCAGTTCATAACCATGCGCGCCAGACGTTTGTTAAAATCGTCAAATGGTTGCAACATAATTAATTCATAATGCAGATTGTATGCACGGTTTATCGGGGCTTTTTTACTGTTATATAGACGATATGTTAAATTATTTAGTCTTGATTCAATATCTCTATAATCGGGCGCATGAATCCGCATATCATTGACATAAATTTCTAGAACCTTGTTAGTGGTACGAAAAAAGCCACCCATGATATTAGTGTTCATACATAATTTAGAATGCAATTTGCAAATTTGTTCTGCGTCAATTTTGGTATCAGGATTTGCAACAATATAATCGTATGCCATTGCGATATTTGTCATATTGTTAAAATCCAACAATTTGTTTTTCATTTGTGGCGATACGCGAAACAGGACTTTGGGTTCAACAAATGCGATTTCGTGTCGCAGAAAATTCAGGTTATTCAATCGCTTGTGCGAATTAGCACTGAATAGCAAATCTTCTATTAATTTGCGATTTAGTTCTATTTGTGTCTTAAAATCGTATGTTTTGGTCATTTTTATGTTGCCCTGATTCTGGCAATATTGTAATTCAAAAAATCAATTTGTCAATGTTTTGTAAATAGGCAAATATGTAAAAATATTGAAAAACCTGCTTGCAACAGACGGGCATTTTGTTCTATGCTGAATCTAACAATAAACCAAGGTAGACACATGTTAAAAAAATTATTTATTTTATTTTTTCTTGCCATGCCGATTACTGTGATGGCGGCAAATACTAAAAAACAAGAGCCTGTAGAACATCTGACCGATGAACAGATTTATGAACAATTGAAAAAATTGGCACTGGTATTTGAAACGGCGCGTGATAATTTCGTTGAAGAAGCCGATGAAAAAAAGATGCTAGAGGCGGCAATGAACGGTATGTTAGGGGCATTAGATCCGCATTCGTCATATCTGTCTGCAGACGATTTTCAAGAATTTAATGATAAATCGCATGGCGAATTCGGTGGGCTGGGGATTCAGGTTTCCAGTGACCGTGGTGCAATTCGTGTAATTTCGCCAATTGATGATACACCTGCGGCAAGGGCTGGAATCAAGGCAGGTGATTATATTACCCATATTGATGGCGAACAAGTATTTGATATGACATTGAATCAAGCGGTTAAGAAAATGAAAGGTCGCCCAGGAACCAAGGTTAAATTGACCGTGCTATCTGATGGGCAAGAGCCACGTACACTGACATTAAAGCGCGATGTTATCAAGGTCAAATCTGTTAAATTTGAAGATAAACAAATCGCGGACAGCAACGAAGATTCGCCTGAAAAAATCGGCTATATTCGTATTTCTGATTTTGGCGCAACAACCGCCAAAGAATTAAAAGAGGCAATTGAAAGTTTGGAAAAGAAATCAGTTGTTGGTTATGTTCTGGACGTGCGGAATAATCCAGGGGGCTATCTGGTGGCGGCTATTGATGTTGCAGATGCGTTTCTGGACGGGGGCGAAATTGTATCAACACGCGGCAAAGAAAAAACAGATATTGAACGCAGTATGGCAAAATCGGGTGATATGACAAACGGCAAACCGATTGTTGTTTTAATTAATCACGGGTCGGCATCGGCGTCTGAAATTGTCGCAGGCGCATTGCAAGACAACGGTCGTGCGCTGGTTATGGGGTCGCAAAGTTTTGGCAAGGGCAGTGTGCAACAGCAAAAACCGTTGGGTGATGGCACGGCGATTCACATAACGATTGCGCGGTATTACACGCCGTCTGGCCGTTCAATTCAGAACGAAGGTATTACCCCAGATGTAGAAGTCTTGCAAAGTAAATTAGAGGTTCTGGAAAAGAAGGAAAGTACGTATTCCGAAGCGTCTTTTAAAAATTCATTGAAAAATGATGCCAGCAAGAAAAAGTCTGACAAGAAAAAATCAGATGACGATGACGACAAAGAACAAGAATTAACAGACGAAGAAAAAGACGCACTGGATTATCAATTGCAACGCGCAATGGATATGGTGCGCGCAATGTATAAATTGAATCTGCATGCAAAAAAAGACACATCTGGGGAAAATACAGATGTGTCAGATGATGAACAAGATTCAGGAAAAAAATCTGATAAAAAATAAGTTTTTATCGTGTTTTGTTGCCCAATTCTGATTGCATGTGGCGATTCTTTAATTGTTCAATCGCGCGATAAATAACATCTGGTTGTTCAGGATTTGCAGGTTCTAACTTTATTTGAATACCGTTCTGTAAAACAGATTCCAATTTAGTCAGAACTTTTTTAGTCTGAACAGAATCCGATGTTTCATCAGGGCAATTTGTGTGAATTGTCACAGTTGGAACATATTTCACGGGCTCCCAACCAATTGGCAAAATCGTGTCTGTTGAAATACTTGCGTGCATATCTATTACATAATCTATTGCGCGGTCAATTTGACGCACGAATCCTGCAATAGACGCATTGCTTTTGCGCGCAATGGTATCTTGTAAATAAATATGGTCGTATTTCACAAATAGTTTTATACGTTCGGTCAATGGTTTTGATTTATCTGGCATAGCACCTAAAAATTTCATACCATGAAACAGTGGATCATCGTCATAAATGAAATCGCCCCATGCCCCTGCATTTCCGCGAATATTAAATTTAATTCCAGAACGAGATGCCGCAGACAAATCGTCAAATATTTTTTGTGCGCGTGGATCAATTGTTGAATCATCGCATCGCGCGGACACATCAATTGTAAACCCATCGGTTACAGCGCGTGAAATCAGTTCGCGAATACGTTGGCGCAATTTGCTGATTTCATACATCGGCATATCGGCGAAAGATTTTTGAATATAAATAGTGTTACCCTTGACGAAATTTTCGTTTATTTCGCTGGGGGCTTTATCTGTGCGTTTTTCAGGATCCATTCCGTCTAAAAACGCTTGAAATACATCATATTCATCAAAATTCATTTCTGACTCCTTGATAGATTTTATAATTATATTATAATACAAAAATATAAATTGTCAATAGTTATTTTATATTTTATGTCTTGTTTTAACATCTATTTTGGGCTATGATTTTCCAGATATAAAAAGGAATAAATATGGCACATTTAATTGTAGATGGTAACTGGGCGGCGGCTGATGTCGCATATCGCTGTGTTGATTTTGCGGCAATTTATCCTATCACCCCCAGCAGCACCATGGGCGAACTTGCGGACGAATGGTCTTTCCAGCACAAGAAAAATATCTGGGGCGCAATTCCACAAATTATTGAAATGCAATCCGAAGGTGGTGCCGCAGGCGCAATGCACGGCGCATTACAGATGGGTTCCTTGGCGACAACATTTACCGCATCACAGGGTTTGTTGTTGATGATTCCAAATATGTATAAAATCGCAGGCGAACAAACACCGTTTGTTATGCATGTTGCGGCGCGTGCGTTGGCAACACATGCGTTGTCAATCTTTGGCGACCACAGTGATGTTATGTCTGTGCGTCAAACAGGTTTTGCACTGTTGTCCAGCCATAATGTTCAACAAGCGCATGATTTAGCGGCGGTTGCACATGCGGCATCATTGCGGTCAAGGGTGCCGTTCTTGCATTTCTTTGACGGTTTTCGTACCAGCCACGAAGAATCAAGACTGGAACGCATTGCCGATGATGTTTTGAAACAAATGATGCCAGATGATTTAGTTTTGGCGAATCGCGCGCGTGGCATGACGCCTGACAAACCAACAATTCGCGGTACTGCACAAAATCCAGATGTATATTTCCAAGGTCGCGAAGCGTCTAATCCATTGTATGCGGCAACGCCTGAAATTGTTCAAGATTGTATGGATAAATTGGCATCTTTGACAGGGCGGCAATATCATTTGGTAGACTATGTCGGCGATAAAAATGCAGAAAATGTGATCGTCGCAATGGGCAGTGCATGTGAAACAATTGAAGAAACTTTGCCATATTTACCAAAAGGATTGGGTCTGGTCAAAGTGCATTTATTCCGTCCATTTCCGCGCGACGCATTTTTAGCGGCATTGCCCAAGACGGTAAAACGTATCGCGGTACTTGACCGCACCAAAGAACCAGGCGCACTGGGCGAACCGTTATATCAAGATGTGAAAACTGTTGTTGGCGATATGGCGGCGGTTTATGGCGGTCGTTATGGTTTGGGGTCTAAAGAATTCAAGCCACGCGATGTCAAGGCTGTTTATGAAAATCTGATGATGAACACATTGCATCATAATTTCACAGTCGGAATTGATGACGATTTGACGGGGCTGTCGTTAAAAACAGATGCGGCATTTGCCGTTCAGGCGCCTAATTTCAAAACTGCGATTTTATATGGAATTGGATCTGATGGTACGGTTGGCGCAGTAAAAAATATTGTGAAAATTGTTGGCGAAAATTCAGACTTGTATCCGCAATCTTATGCTGTATACGATTCAAAAAAATCTGGGGGATTGACTGCATCGCATATTCGTTTTTCTGATGCACCAATTCAAAGCCAATATTTAATAGAAGTTGCAGATTTTATCAGTGTTTCAAACTTTATGATTGCACAACGGTTTGATGTTTTCCGCGGTCTGCGTGCAGGCGGTACAGTGATGATAAATACATCGTTGGCGCCAGATGTCGCGTTTGCAAATTTGCCGCGCGAAACACAAGAACACCTGATTCGTATGCGCGCAAATGTATATTTCTTGGACGCAAACAGCGCAGCAATGGAATTAGGTCTGGGCAACAGAATAAACACATTTATAATGTTGAACTTCTTTAATTTGACCCAGATAATTGATCCTGCGGTTGCGGCAGAATCTGCCAAGGTTGCAATTGAAAAAACATACAAGAAAAAGGGTATGGAGGTTGTTCAGGCAAACTGGGCGGCGGTAGACAAGGCGTCTGAATATCTGCACCAGTACACATTGCCGTCATCTGTGTCAAATTTTGCACCTGACTTTGTGCCTGCGATGACCCCAGATACGCCTGCGATAATTGCAGGTACATTGGGTGAAATGGCGGCGCAACGGGGCGATGCAATTCCTGTGTCGCGGTTCCGTGTTGACGGCGAATTTGGGGCAGGGCAATATCCCGTTGGGACATCTAAATATGAAAAGCGCGCAATTTCAGACCGCGTTGCAACATGCGATTTAAGCAAATGTATCCAATGCGGAAAATGTTCAATGCTGTGTCCGCATGCGGCGATTCGCATCAAGGTATTAACCCCAGAACAAGTTGACGCAGCGCGCGCCCGTGGCATAATTGTTGTGCCGATGAAAACACCAGAATTGGGCGCAGATATGTATTTCACATTGAACATATCGCCTGCGGATTGTACGGGTTGCAATATCTGTGTGAAAAATTGTCCCGTGCAGGCGTTGGCGTTAAAGCCTATGAAAGACGCGGCAGAAAATCAATCTGCATTTGATGCAGCGGTTGAATTGCCCGATATTTCGCGCGAAAAATTAAACTTGAATATTCCAAAACATGTTGAATTATTGCCGCATTATTTTGAATTTCCTGGGGCATGCGCAGGCTGTGGCGAAACACCATATATCAAGATGTTGGCGCACCTGTTTGGCGACAGAATGGTGGTTGCAAATGCCACAGGTTGTTCGTCAATTTATGGTGCGAATTTGCCAACAACACCATGGACACGCGACGCAAATGGACGTGGGCCAGCATGGTCTAATTCTTTGTTTGAAGATAATGCCGAATATGGTTTGGGCATGCGATTGGCAATGAATCAACAGCGCGGAACTCTGCGCAGTTTATTACTGGAACTGGGCGTTGAAAACGCAAACGAAATTATGAATGAATCAGACCCTGTAAAGCAGCGCGAATACGAATCGCAATTGTCAGCCCAGTTGGCAAAAATAGACAATCCGCGTGCGCGCCTTGCCGAAAGTCTGATTGGCGCAATGGTTGATAAATCTGTATGGATTATCGGCGGTGATGGTTGGGCATATGATATTGGTTATGGTGGTGTTGACCATATCTTGCACAGTGGCGAAAATGTGAATATTTTGGTTCTGGATACCGAAGGTTATTCTAACACTGGAGGTCAGCAATCAAAATCAACACCGTTTGGCGCCAGTATGAAATTCGCAATTGGTGGTAAAGAACATGCCAAGAAAGATTTGGGCATGATTGCGATGATGAGTGGCGCATATGTTGCACAAATCGCAATGGGTGCAAATCAAGTTCAGGCGGTGCGCGCCATGCGCGAGGCTGAATCTTTCCCTGGACCATCAATAATATTGGCATACGCGCCATGTATTGCGCATGGATTTGCACTGCAGAACGGCCCAGAACACCAATCGCAAATGGTTGCCACAGGCGCATGGCCGCTGTATCGGTTTGATCCGCGTCTGGCACTGGACGGTCATAATCCGCTGATTATGGATTCCAGTGTTGATAATCCAGCGCCACTGGAAGATTTCCTGAAAACGGAAAGTCGTTTTAATGCGGCGCGTGCAGTGAATCCGCACTTTGACCGATTGGTAGATATGGCGAAAGAAAATAATCGCTATCGTGATGCGCTGAAAAAGTACATCGCGCAATTTGCAATGGAAAATATTCCCCGTGTAAAACAAGAAGGCGAGGGATAATAAAACGGGGCATTCGCCCCGTTTAGTGGTTAGTGGTGGTGTTCGCTACGCTCACTACTTTAATAATGACTGGATTCTCGGGTCAAGCCCGAGAATGACA
>CANQCM010000027.1 GCA_947589625.1 uncultured Alphaproteobacteria bacterium | reverse complement strand
ACCAACGACCCCCACGATGTGAACGTGGTGCTCTAACCAACTGAGCTACACATCCATAAGAATCAAGATTGGTGGGGATAGTGGGACTTGAACCCACACGGTCGCAATGACCAAAGGATTTTAAGTCCTCAGCGTCTACCATTCCGCCATATCCCCATCGGACTATGCGCTAAAAGATAACGCAGTTAAGCCTTTTCGTCAAGCGTTTTTCATTGCACAAGATTTCAAAATTATAAAAAAACGCCCAAACAGGCGTTTTATCTTGGTGGAGCTGATGGGACTCAAACCCACGACCTCTACGATGCGAACGTAGCGCTCTATCAACTGAGCTACAACCCCAAAACTGTCTTGGTGGGCGTAAGAAGACTCGAACTTCCAAGGTATTGCTACCACTAGTACCTGAAACTAGCGCGTCTACCAATTCCGCCATACGCCCAAGAATGGCTTGAATAATAACGCAATGTTGCATATTTTGCAAGTAAATTATTTGCCCCGCGCACGACACACATTACCATTACGTAATGCACGGTCAAGATTTCTGTCTGGCATAAACCACATAACCGCAATCAGAATATACACACCCATTGAAACAAACGGGTGAATAAATGCCAATGGTACTGCGCACGCGATGGCGCATAGTGATAATTTTTCGCGCCGACCTGATTTTAATGCTTGATTTAATGCGGTACTTGAATCGTTTGCCCGAAATAAAACCAGTTCCAGAACCCTATATGCGCCAAACACCATAAACAGCGATACTCCGTATGCTGCAACTGGCACAGGGCTGGCGTGATTTTCATCAACCCAACTGGTGAAAAATGGTATCAGCGACAACCAAAACAAGAAATTCAAATTCGCCCATAAAACAATGCTGTTGATGCGACATGTTGCCGCCATTAAATGATGATGATTTATCCAAAAAATACCGCCATAGATAAAACTTAAAATATAACTTAAAAATACTGGTATCAATGGCGCCAAAGATTTCAAATCAACGCCTATTGGCGCGTCCATTTCCAGCACCATAATCGTAATAACAACCGCGAACAGACCATCGCTGAATGCTTCTAGACGTGTTTTATTCATTTGAATTATCTTTTTGTTTTATTTTATCACTTGGGTCATATTGGCACATCAAGAATTTAATCTGATTTAATGCGAAAACTATATTTCACTTGCCCTGAATTTTTTATTTTTGCTAACATTAATCAGAGATGAAAAGAATTCTGATTTTTGCATGCGTTTTAATGACCTGCATCAGTGGGACATGGGCGGCGTCGCGTAATGACGGCGCTACATCGCGCACCAAATCAGATTCTGTAAATCAAACAACTGTGCGAACTGTTGCGACGCGAAATGCAACAAATACAATCACCACCGCACGAAATGCGACACAATCTGTATCTACGCGCGCCACACAAACCAATGCGCAATCTGGCACGACACGCAGTGCCAGTACCCGTCGCGACACATCAACCGCACGCAATGCCACACCAACACGTCTTGAAACACCGCGCAATAACACAATTGTTTCGCGCGCCACAATGCGCAATGCCATTGGAAACATATCACGCGCCGCAGACAGCACATCGCTGACGACTGCACAAACCCGTACAGGTGCAGAATACGAGCAATGCAAAAATGCATTTTTTACATGTATGGATCAATTCTGCCAATTAAAAAATGACGATTATCGCCGTTGTTCGTGCAGTAATCGTGTGGAATCTTTGGCTGAATCTCGTGCTGTTTTGCAAGACGCAGGCCAGCAATTGACCGTGTTTAATGAAAACCTTGATGTGGTCGGCATGACTGCGGCACAGGCAACAGCAATGAAAACTGCGTCCGAGGGCGAAAACGCCCTGACATCTGACACATCGGCGTCCAAGGCATTATTACAGGCAATTATGAATTCTATTCGTGGCGAAGATGTAAATGTCGGCGGAAAATATTCATCATTAAACAGCATTAATATCGCATTTGACACAACAAACGCATTTGGTTTAGCAGACGCAGGTCAAGTTATCGCGTCTTATAACGGTCAAGATTTATATTCTGCCGTGTACCCACAATGTCGCGCAGCGGTGCGGGCTGATTGTAATGACGCGTCTTTGCAACGCGCAATTAATGCATATCTGATGGCGATAGAGCAAGATTGTAACACTGTCCAAACCGCCATAGAAGAAAAGCAAAAACAAATGAAATCTGCCATACGCGAGGGCAGTGCAATGCTGGATTTGGCACGCGTTGAAAATCGCCAGAGTCATAATTCATCTGATTTTACCACATGTGTCAACGAAGTAGAAGCCGCAGTTTTAAGTGAAGAAGTTTGTGGTGCAAATTATCACCGCTGTCTGGATAATGGCGAATTTATTGATATTTCAACAGGCAAACCAATTGCAGGGGTTGAAAAATTTTATGAATTGGAACAATTGTTGACCTTTGCGACAGGCGTAGATGCTGCGAATCAAAAACTGTCCAAGATCTCTGCAAATCGTACTTTCATGAGAAATTTTGAAAACCGCACCAAGAAATTTGCGCAACCAGCACTTGATAAATGTGTGGAAATTGCAGACGATGTGTGGGCAGAATATCTGGATAAGGCATTATTAGATATATATTACGCGCAAAAATCCAAGGTTGCAGAAATAAAACAAGGTTGCTTTGATTTTGTATCGTCATGCTATATGAACGGTGACCAGGCATTAACAGACGCAATGAAGGAATTGACGGGCGACCCCAGCATTGTATTACAGCCTGACCGTGTTGTTCTGTCAACCCAGATGTGTGCTGATTACATCAATTCTTGCAATTATATGTTTAATGGCAACATCGTCGCAGAATATGTTCAAAACCGTCAAGATACAGACGCTTTGACCGCATGCCGTGCCGTGGCTAAACAGTGTTTTGATAAATACGGTGGCGCAAACTATGAAAACTTTTATTACCCGTACAGCGGTCTGTTCACATCGGGCAATGCGCTGGATTGGTTCACATTATATGAATATGAAATGGGCGACAGCAAACCCGTTATTGCAAATGACCACAATTTAGTATCTGAATGCGCGCGTCAATTAAAAAGTATTACATCGTGCAGCAGTGATGATATGATAAAAAAAGCATTTGGTGGATTTAATGTTGTTCACCATGCAGAAAGTTTCACTGATGACCAGAAAGGTACAGTATGGTATGTCAGCGACAAAGGTGATTCAACTATATATGGACAAATTGACGAATATTTGACCAGTCTTACTCATAACAAGAATGAAAAGGATGTTTATATTATCCAGCAACACGAACCAGAACCCGCCGGTGTTGCGACTGAAATCTATTATCAAATTATCAGTATCCTGTCCACACAATGCAGCAACTTGGCTGGCAATTTCTTGGAATTACAATTTATAAAACCAAATCTGTACAACAGTGATAATCTGTGCAGATCTAATTTTAACGGTTCGCAAGTATATACCGACAGTATTATCCGTGCATATGGAATAAACAACGGCGAAAATATGTGTCCGCGCGATTATTCTATAAATGTTGATACCGCGTCTTGGGGCGCATGTCTGTGTTGGGAAAATGGCGCGCGGCGCAGTAAAAACGGCACAAGTCCAAAATGTGTCGCGGCATTACCTGTTGCCAGTGAAAATGACGATAATGCAGATTGCACAGGTAAAAAAGTATATTACACGACACAGAAAGATGTTTATCCAAAATATTGGTGCAATCAAACAGAATTTTCTTCAGAACAGCAGGTTTGCCCTATATCATCTGGCGGTCAAACATGTGGTGGAATTGACACAAACACTCTGCCCAAGGCGACTGGAATTTAATATAAAAATATATAAATTATTTTTCAGATTTAATTGTTTTGCGAATATCGTCTGCAATCATTGATATTGCGCCACCATTATCGCGCCGCCAAATTTTATCAGCAGATTTCAGTCCCATTATCATTTTTTCGCGCACAGATGGAATGGTTAACTGTTGAACTTGATTCAATACATTTTCTGTATTTGCATCATTGCCCAATAATTCGGGGTAGACTGTACGATTTAATAAAATATTGACCAACGACACCCATTTTATATCAATCAAGCGTCGCGCCAACCAAACAGTTATTGGGTTCATTTTATATACAATAATCGCAGGCACATGCATCATTGCTAATTCCGCAGAAACAGTACCACTGGCGGCGATGGCAATATATGTTTTTTCATATAAATCATATCGCGATTCAGACGGCACAATTTCCACAGGCACCGACCATTTTTTTACATGTGCGCGAACATATTTATCTGTTGTTTCCACAGTTGGTATAACAAAACGATACCCGATATATTTATCTGCAACTAATTGTTGTGCAACATCTTGCATTAATGGCATCAGTCGTTCAACTTCGCCCAAGCGGCTGCCTGGAATAAGAGCGATTATTTTTTCATCTGATTTACGGGCAGGGTGTTTTTTATTCAACAATTCGTCTGCAATCGGGTGACCAACCGCCATTGTGTCCAGACCATATTTTGTAAAATACGGCAATTCAAAATCAAAAAACGCATACAGTTTATCAAATGTTTTTGCATATTTTTTCGCACGCGATGCGCGCCATGCCCAAACTTGGGGTGCAACAAAATGATGAAACCGCATACCATGTGTAATTAATTCTGCGCCAAGTTTTGATTTGCGCAAACCTGTTATAACACTGCGCGCAAACCCAGGCGAATCAATTGTCAAAACCATATCCGGCTTTTGTTCAATTATTGCCGAAACAGTTTGATGTATTCTGTGTGTCAATGTTCGCGCATGAAATACAACCTCGGCAATGCCCATAATTGCCAAATCGCCCAATGGAAATATTGGCGATAAACCCGCCGCCATCATATTTTCGCCACCAATGCCTACAAATTCAACATCGGGCATTTGACGCATAATACGCGCCCCCAGAACATCGCCAGAAACTTCGCCTGCAATGATAAAAATTTTTGGTTTCTTAATCTTGGACATTTTTAGATGTGCCGATTCCACGTTTAGAACGATTTTCAATAAAATCTATGGCGTCCATTGCATATTTATTATGTTTAACTTCTTTGCGAACTTTGTTCAAGCGATCTGCAACAGTACCCTCGCTGTCGCGAAAAACAGCGGAATATACTGTATGAATCGCATGCATATCTTCGTTTGTAAATCCATGGCGCATTAATCCAACACGATTTATTGTGCGATATACTGCACGGGGCGTGCCGTCATAAATCGCATACGGTAAAATATCATTGCCAACGCCAGACATACCACCGATAAACGCATTTCGCCCAATACGCGCGAATTGCAACACCATAACACCACCAGACAAAATCGCATAGTCTTCTATTTCAACATGACCTGCAACCTGAACCAGATTAGACATGACAACATTATTACCAATCTTGCAATCATGCCCGACATGCGCATTAACCATAATCTGACAGTCATCGCCAATAACCGTACCATCAGACGCAGGTGTCCCAGAATGAATCGTTACATATTCGCGAATGCGGCAACGTTTACCAATGCGCAGACCTGTCATAGTGTTTTCATCTTGCCACTTCAAGTCTTGGCTCATGACGCCCAAAACTGCAAACGGATAAACAATAGAATCATCACCAATTGATGTTTTGCCGTCAATAACGACACTGGAAATCAGTTCAACACGGTCGCCCAAAACAACATTTGGGCCTACACGACAAAACGGGCCAATTTTGCAATCTGCACCAATTTTTGCACCATCACTAACAATTGCAGTTTGATGAATAAATGTCATTTTTTACCTTTATAATCATAATATGACAAAATAATATCGCATAACTGCAATAATTGGTATTAAAGAAATATAACGAATTATAACAAGAACTTTACTTCACGCCAAACATTGTCATGTGGGTTGCTTTTCCACAACAATACACCCAGTGCAGAAATAACTGGCAATGTTGTTATAACACCAAACGCGAATAATGTTATCGCAAACATCAAATTCCCCAGCGCATCGCTTTTGCGTTCCAGATGATATATAGACAACGCAAATGAAACCAGACAAACGCCCAATGTCGCAAAGAACATCGGCACTGATTCGGTCATAACAAACAATACAATGCATAACGCAGCAATAAATCGCGCCAGCCATTTTAATTTAATGTACGCGCTGTGTGAAATCTTGGCACGTGGTTGCACATTACGTAATGCAACTGTTGCAGTTGCCGCCACACCAACCGATAACAAACCTGCCAGATGAAACAACGTCAATCCGCCCAACATACCAAAGCGGAAAAATTCAGGTTGCATTAAAATCGCGGTTGTTATCGTCATTAAAATTAACAAAGAACCTGAAACAGGGCGCATCTTGGCATGTGCATATCGCCCAATCAGATAACCAATTATCGCCGCGCCAATCTGCATAAATGGCGCCCACCAAGTATGTGTATCAGACAATCCAATAATTGCCATAATACTGAAAATGATTGCAATTGTTGCCCACCGCCGCGCACGCGACATTTGCTTTAATTGACGAAATCCAAATGTATGATTTATATGCGATGTAATAAATATTGACGACAAAAATAAAATCACATCCGTCAAATAGGGCAATACAGACACCCAATCGCGCAACACACCATAATTACCACCGAACAATACAACCCACGTGGCAGCAAATGCCACAGAATACAGTGCGCATTTTTCTGTCAAATTATGCCGTGACCAGCCGATTTTTTCTATTAATTCATTGCCATAAAACCATACTAATGCCATCAACGGCAATGATAAAATCGCCCACCATAAAAACGCAGGCCCAGCCAACGCGGCATTATTAAATGCACTGACGGCACTTTGAACAACATTTATATTTTCAAACATGGCTTGCCTTTTATTTTTGTTGAATTATTATATAGGCATGCCAGAAAAACAAGAAATTTTTACCCTGATGGGTGGTCGCGTCAATATGTGGCGCGGTCATTATAACCCAACATCTGATGCCGTATGGCTGGCGTCCGCGGCAGGCAATGCTAAAACAATGCTGGACGTGGGCATTGGCACAGGTGGCGTTGCGCTGTGTTGGGCGTCGCGTTTTCCAGACGCCGCCATTACAGGAATTGATTTATCGCCACAAATGCTGGCGGAGTGCGAAAAAAACGCGAAATTAAATAATCGCGAAATAGAATTGATAAATACAGATATCTATAAATGGCGTACTGCGCGTACATTTGATTTGGTTTTAACAAATCCGCCATATTTTAATGGTACACCTGCGCGTCATGCGGCACATCATAATGCAGATTTGGACAAATGGTTTACAAAATGCGCTGCACGCGTTCGCCCACGGGGTATATTATGTACTATTGTTGATTCAGGCGTATCTGCACGCGTTATTTCGGCAATTTCCGACCGATTTGGCGACATAAATATATACCCTTTATTTGGCGCAGGCACAGTTGCCGAACGGGTTATTATTCGTGCGCGATTGGGTGTTCACAGCCCGACCGTCATACATAGGGCGATTTCTATGAATAATTCTGATGTATTACGTCATGGCTTGACTATTGACGATGCATTGGCTAGACTTTAACAGACATGATAAACTTTATAACACGACATTTTACATCACTGTGGGCATTGATAACCGCGCCGTTTCGTGCGTTGTGGCGGTTTATTACGCGCATTTTTCCACCGCGCGAATTTACAGTGATGGACACCCCACGCGGTAATGTTTATACATATAATCAATCCAGTTTTTGGCGTTTTACAAAATTCTGTGCCAAGGTCGGATTGTTTACTTGGGCAGCATGGTCAACATATGTCTTTGTGTATCATCGCCCATTATTACAGCACCGCACACAACAATTGGAACAGGCACGCGCACTGCACACCCGTCAAATGACCGATTTGCAGACATATTTAAGTAAATACAATGAATTAACCAAGAACTTAAATGTTATTGATGACAAGATTTTGAATACCAAAAAATTGTCTGATTCTGAAAAAGAAGATTTGATGAAATCGCGCGCAAAAACATCTGGTGAATTAGATTTCTTGCAAACGCGTATCACCGAAATGTTTGAAAACGATGAATATACCGCAGAATATACAAAACTGTCAGAATTGTCGGCTGAATATGAATTGACACGCGCAGAAAACGAAGAATTAAAGCGCCGCAATAATCAATTGGCTGAAAATATGTTCGCAATCAGCGAAGCGGACGCCCAAATCATAGATTCTGTGTCTAAATTGGCGTCAGACAAAATTGAAGAACTGCGCGCAAAATTAAAGAAAGTCAGTTCAACGGTGGCAACATTAGGGGTAAACCAAAATACACTTATTGCCAATGCAAATAAATATTCCAGTCCATTGGTTGGCGCGGCATTTTCACCAATTGATTTCGGGGCAGAACTTGACCCAAAATATCAAAAATTGGCTGATTCATTGGAATTATGGTCTGGTTTAAGCAAATTGACCACCATATTACCATTTGGCGCACCTGTAAAATCTGTACGCGTTACATCAAACTTTGGCATGCGCAAAGACCCATTTACAGGCCAGCCAAAACGTCACCGCGGCATTGATTTCGCAGGCAAAATCGGTACAGAATTAATGGCGGTTGCACCTGGGCGCGTGGTGTCTGCGGGCGAACGCGTTGGATATGGTACAACGGTTGAAATTGATCACGGATTGGGCTTTACAACACTGTATGGGCACCTGTCGCAGATAACAGTATCGCGCGGCGATTGGGTGCGCCCTGGCACGGTGGTAGGGTTGGGCGGATCAACAGGTCGTTCAACGGGCCCACACTTGCATTATGAAATTCGGTACAAAGGTGTGCCATTTGACCCAACAAAATTTGTAAAGGAATAAGGAAATGCTGGCATTTACAAACGCAAAAGAAAAACAATCGCCAACAATTATTGGCGCAGGTTGCAAATTGACAGGCGACATGAAAACTGACCACACGGTTCAGATTCATGGAACAGTTATCGGCAATATTACCGCCGAAACGGTGGTTATTGGTCGCGGTGGCAAGGTTGTTGGCAAAGTGGTCGCGACAAATCTGTTCTTGCATGGGACACTGGACGGGCCTGCAACTGTATCAACGGCAAATATGTTCAGTGCCGCACAAATGTCAGGCACATTGTCATATCACACATTGAATATAACAGGCAATACAGCACTGGAATGCAAATTGACCAAACGCAAGGACAAAGAAAAATGAACAAAACAATATCTAAAATATATATCGCCGCCGATCATCGCGGGGTAGGCTTGAAGTTATATTTGATTGAAATGCTGACTGCGGTTGGTTATACCGTTGTAAATTTAGGTGTTGATGACCCAAATAAAATGGCAGATTATCCAGATGTTGCACAATCTGTGGCAGACGCCATGGCGTCCGACAAAAAATCACGCGGTATATTGGTATGTGGTACTGGTGCCGGCGTAATGATTGCGGCAAATCGTTTCAGACATATTCGCGCATCGCGCTGTACAACACCAAATCAAGCCCGCGATGACAGATTTCATGATGATATAAATGTACTGGCATTGGCGGCAGACGACATTGATATTGAAATGGCGTTTATTGTTGCGCGCGCATTTCTGGAAAGCCCATTTGATAATATTCCGCGCCGCATAAACAGAATTAACAAGATTTCATAATTCCACTGATACCCATTGAAATTATAATTATTTGCACTATATTATGTGGGCTATGACTGGAACAATAAAAATCCGCGGCGCACGCGAAAATAATCTTAAAAATATTGATTTAGACCTGCCAAAAAATAAATTGGTGGTGTTTACTGGCGTGTCTGGTTCAGGCAAATCGTCATTGGCATTTAATACCATTTATGCCGAGGGTCAACGTCGCTATGTAGAATCGTTGTCCAGTTATGCGCGCCAATTTCTGGACATGCAGAAAAAGCCCGATGTTGATATGATAGAAGGGCTGTCGCCTGCAATTTCTATTGAACAAAAAACCACATCGCGAAATCCGCGTTCAACCGTTGGCACCGTTACGGAAATTTATGATTATTTGCGTCTGTTGTGGGCGCGTATTGGCGTACCACATTCACCAGTAACAGGATTGCCTATCAAATCGCAAACGATTGCAGAAATGGTTGATTGGACAATGAAAATTCCATCTGGTACCAAGATTTACATCATGGCGCCACTGGT
>CANQCM010000026.1 GCA_947589625.1 uncultured Alphaproteobacteria bacterium | reverse complement strand
GACAACCTCTTATCTTTTTATTTTAATGCTAGGGACAATGTTCGTAATTTAAGAAATAAAGAACCGTGTCATTCTCGGGCTTGACCCGAGAATCCAGTTTATTTAATGTTGTGAGCGTAGCGAACACCACTACTAACCACTAACACTAACCAACAGCTTACTTCAAATTTGAAATAAAGTCTGAAAAAGATGCGTCGTCTTCATCGGTTGATTCTTCGGTAGGCTCTTCCGCAACTGGGGTTTGTGTCTTGTCCCGTGGGTCGCGCATAGAATCAATCTTGCCTTGTTCAGCATTTACAATACGTCCGTAATGTTCCGCCGCCTGTAACAGACGTTCGCGTTCTATTTCATCACTGGTTTGACGCGCCGTGTCAATGTATTGCTTTCTTTTTTGACGCCATTTGTGGCAACGTTGAATCATTTGACCGACAGTTGCCTGCTTATTTTTATTTAACATAATTTTACTTTTTTATGGGGTAAATTTATATAACTTGCTATTGCAAGTTTTTCATTCCATGTGCAAATAATAGTTTATCTGAATTTAGATTGCAATATTTTTTTTATGTTGTTATCATCTTTTTATGTAGGAGGGATTGCTGGTATTATGCACAGCCAACGCGGAAATTTTTTAATGCAAGCTTTGTTGGCGTTGGGTTTAATATTTGCCTTTCTGCCATTTTTTGCATCGCGTTTGGCGTCGCGTGATATAGACAGTCAAATGTTCGCATCAACACGGCAAATTGAAATCGCGCAAACAGCGGCGCGCATTTATGTTCGCGAAAACGCAAATGCGTTGCCGTATGATGTGTCTGTGATTTCTGGCGACGCGTTTTCTGATACACTGGAACCGTATGGGTTGCCATTGGGTTTTGTTCCGCATACAGCCATGGGGCAAGATATAAATCTGGTCATTGAAAAATCGCCTGAATATGTCAGTGCATATCTGGAAATTTCAGGTGGTGGTTTATCGCAATTACAACTGGCAGAAATGGCGCGCCGTTTGGGTTATTATGCGCAACAATCTGGCGATGTGTTAATTGTAGGTTTGGCATTGGACAATGAATACAGTGATGTTGTTCGCCGTAACGAGCCTGATGTTGATTCTAATGCGTTTTTGGTTGATTTAGATATGGGTGGTTTCAGTTTTGATAACGCAGGTCGCATTTTTGCACGCAATGGCGAATTTTCGTCTGGCGAATTTACAACATTGTCTGTCAATGGCATAGAGCAGGGGCGTAAAGAAAAAAACACTATTGAAAATATGTTCGCAGATAAAACAGTGTTTCAAACAAAAACAGGCGAATCTGCATTATCATTGACGCGTGGCGAATTGTCAGTTGGCACGGTCAATGCGCGAACAGTTGCGCAATTTGGCGATACTGGGACATTTACATCAAACACTGCGGCGGTTTATGATTTTTCTATGTCTGCAGGACACACCAGTTTTTATGGGCCACCCAATTGGAACATCAATGGTAATGTTGTCACAGAAAACATAAACTTTAATGTTGAAAGAATTGAAATATCGTCTTATCTGAATGCGTCGCGTGCGCAAGATGTTTTTTTATCTGATGATTTGGATTCAATTTCAAATGGCGGAATTGAAACCGATTACATCAGTGCGTCAAACATTACTATGCGCGACCAAACATCAGACGCGTTGGCAGACGGCGAATCAGGGCCTGTGATTTTGGATATTCGGCCTGCTGGTACATCTGTATTGCCAGATATTTTATTTGACGGAATAAATAACGACAGTATTGCAATTTTAGCGCGACCTGAATCAGACGAATCAAATACGATGAAATGCGAAACGATTATTTCCAGACTTGACGGTCGTCATCGGTTTAATCAGAAATCTTTGGCGCAATATATAATTTGCCAGTATGTTTATTGGCAACGTCTGGAACACAGAATTGATATAAAACGGTGTATGATGTCAGGAGGCAGCAATTGTGGTTAAAATAAATCGCAATGTTTTTTCTGAACGCGGCGCCAGTGTGTTGGAAGTCTTGCTGGCGGTTGCTGTGGTTGCCATTGCGACACCGTTTTTGTATAACCAAATGTCAAATGCAAATGATACGGTGCGTGATATTGCAATGGCGCAAAATATTATAAATATTCGCGATGATGTGTTGAACTTTGTTCGTGCAAATCAAGACAGTTGGCCCGATGTCGCGCAAATAAAATTAAGCGATGAAGAACTGGACGAAATTTCACAAGTCCCCACCGCTGGGTTTATTGATAAATATCAATTGGTGGGCGCGTCTGCCACAGATGTTTATTTAGTATTTGATTTAGATTATGATTCTGTGCGCACTGCGCGAATTGCGCGTAATATTGGCGCAGATGCTGCAATCGTGTCATCAGACGGCGTTGCGTATGGTGACGGGTGGGCGGCATCTGCACCTGATTTCAAGGCTGGTAATTTGATTTACCGCATTTCGCGCGATGTTACAGGCGAAGATAAATCTAAATTTTTACATCGTGGTGGCGATTTAGAAGACGGGTTAAACATTATGGCGCGTAATCTGAATATGGGTGGGCATAATGTGTTTAATGTTGGCGGTGTATTTGCAGATTCTGTGCGTGCCAGAAATGTAAATGTTGTGTTTCTTGATGCCGAAAATGTAAACGCAAAAACTATTTATTTTTCTGATGGTGCAAATATGGACGGCGCAAATGTAGAAGTGCGCAATCTGCGTATCACAGGCGACATGATTGGTTTTCGTAATATTTATGCAGATTCAATGAACGGGAAAAAATTTACAACCCAAGGAAAAATTATCACTGACCGCGCAACAATTGAAAACACTGTAAATGTTGCAAATAATCTGGTGTTGAAATCTGACGCGTCGCGAACAATCAGCGGATTTGCAGGAATATCTGCAAATTCAATTGATACATCGTTATTAAAAACCGAAGAAATTATTTTTTATGATACATTTGGTCTGACGGTGTCTGCAGAATTGTTATATTCAACGACACCTGCAATGCGAATTGGGTCGTGGTCTTTCCCGTCAATAACGCCACCGCGTTTTTCAGAAATATATTTTGATCGCGCACAAATACCATCGCCACCGTCAAAAAATGAATTTATGGTTATAACATCGTCTGTATGGCAAAGCGCACAACCAAGGACACCAATTAATGCACAATAAAACGATGAATTTTTATCGCAAAAAAAATTATGAATTTGGTTCTATGTTGATGGAATTGCTGTTGAGTCTTGCGTTGGCGATGGCGGCGATTCCGTTTGTATTTCAATATCAAGAACGCGCATTGACGCGTGCGCAAAATATTGTCATACAAAATCAAATAAATGATGTTCAAACTGCACTGGAAAGATATATCATTGAAAATCGCGAATCATTGTTGGCGACAGTTGGCAAAAACATAACGCGTGTAAATATTTCGCAACTGGCAGATTATGGCATTTCGTCTGATGTTGCCGAAAACGCAGATATGTTTCAGTTGCGAATATTAAAATCTAATGATGTTGCAGGACACGCAACATTGCAAGGTGTTGTTGTTATGGCAAACAATGACATTAGTCCTTTGCGTACGCGTGAAATTGGCGAAATGGGCGACATAAACATTGGCTATATTGACGGCACACGCGCATACGGCACATTTGGCGCATGGCGCACAGATACAGTTGATTTAGGCATAAATGCCAACGGTGGTTTGGTTGGAACAACAAATGTCAATCGTGATAATGCGCTGTACCTGTGGCGATTACCATCAGACAATTCATCTGACGCAACAATGTTGTCTGGGTTGAATCTGGGCAATCACGACATAGCAAATGCTAAATTTGTAAATTCGTCAGATATAAACTTTGATGAAAAAATCACTGTTGGCGAAGTTGCCGCAAACGATATGATTTTCCAAAACAGAACGACAATTGATAAATCTTTTCGTACAATAAATGCCACTGTTTCGGGAATTTTGTCGTCTGATTCGCGCAATATGAATGTTTCTGGACAATTTAATTTGGCAGATACGGGTAAATTTACGAACTTTATAACAGGCGATTTATATGTGAATAATTTGACATTGGGGGGCATATCAATCACAGACGCCAGCATTACGCCTGCGATATTAAAGGTAAATCGTGCCATTGATATGACGCGTGGACGCATAACTGCAATGTATACAACAGTGAATTTCGCAGGTTCAATCACACCGCGATTGGTTGTTCATAACAGAATAGAAGATTCAAACAATTCAAGCTATTATTGGGACGCGTCCAGCGGTACCGCCACAGCGCATTTAATGGACGCGATATTGGTTGATCTGCAAGATATGGCACCACAAGTTTTATATTCTGAAAATGTAAACGGTACAGTGTCGTCCAGTATATTTGGCAAGATTGTCGCGAATAAAAACGCAACTGTGTCTGATTATATGAACGCAATCAATCAAATTCAGGCACAAATTCGTGCGAAATATCGCCAGTTGAATTTAGAATAATTTGTGGTATAAACATAGTATGAAAATCGTATGTGATATTTGTAAAACAGAATATAATATTGATAACGCACCGGTGGCTGCTGTTCGCTGTGCGGTGTGTGGGCATGTTTGGCATGTGCCACGACAAAATCGGCGCAGTGTGTGGTTGGTGTTTTTTGCGTCATTGTGTGCATTGCTGTCGGCAATTGTTTTTACAGTTGCAGTTATCGCGCGCCAACATGTGGTTGATGTGCAAACGCACCCACTGGTTGCAGATGTAGATTCTGTGGAAACGGTCGCAGACAACGGCATTGCGCGTTTGGTTGTAAATGGGGCGGTGCAAAATCGTTCTGACCAGATTTACGGCATGCCAGATTTAATTCTGGTTGCATGGGGCGCAGACAACAAACCAATTGCGCGCCAGAAATTTATGCCGTCTGCAACATTGATAGAAGGTGGCACATCTGTACCATTTTCGCATATGCTGAATATGGCGCCTGACGGAATCAAAAAGATAACTGCTGAATTAGTCGTAGCCGAGGACGAAAAATGAAAAAAATAATTTTATGCTTTGTAATGTTGTTTTGCACGGTGCAGTGTTTTGCTGCAACTGCGCCAGAAACTGTACCAGATGTGCCTGCGACCAAGCCTGACGCGCCGTCTGGAACATTGCCGCGCGCACCAATCAGCATTTTTTCCACCAGTACTGATTGGGAGGGTTTGACCCGTCTGCAACTGAACGAATACAGTGCGAAATTTATTCCGAACAAGAATTTAATCGGGCGCGGATTGGTGCTGTATTATCTGGACGGTTTCCCGTGTTATGGTTTGGGCTATGGTGTGCGTGTATGGTTGGGGCCAAATAAACAGCATGACGGCACATTGCACATCGCGTGCCTGTACAGACCAGAACAGATAAATTTTGCATGGCGTAACGCCACCCGTGACGCAGATGAAGCGCCGTCTACAGGTTTATTGACATGCCCTGTCAGTGGCGACCGTGAAATGGTTATTGATTTGAATAAATGCACACGGGGCAAAGATTGGCAGGATATTCGGTAAAATGGAAAATTCGCGCGAATTTTTAGCAGACGCCACTGCCGTTGGAATGCGCCTTGATAAATTTTTGGCAATGCAAATGCCTGAATTTTCGCGCAGTGAAATTCAACGATTTGATGTATCTGTAAATGGCGCGGCGGTAAAACAATCGCAAAAATTACGCAGTGGCGATAAAATATTGGTTAAAATTGTTGCACCACAAAAAACACCAGTTGCACAAGACACCCCATCACATGATTTTGATTTAGATATTTTATACCAAGATGACGATATTATCGTTATAAACAAACCGCGCGGTGTGGTTATGTATCCTTCTGCGGGAAATACGCACGGCACATTGGTTCAGAATTTGTTGTCATACACACATCTGTCGGAACTGGGTGGCGGTGTGCGTCCTGGGGTTGTGCATCGTCTTGATAAAGACACCAGTGGCGTCATGGTCTTTGCGAAATCAGACGCGGCATATCGCGGATTGGTTCACACTTTTTCAACGCACGATTTAACGCGTAAATATATCGCATTTGTCTGGGGTGTTCCCAATTGGTCTGGCGCAGACATCACAGGCAACATTGCGCGTTCGTCCAGAAATCGCCAGAAAATGAGTATGGTTAAATCTGGGGGCAAGCCTGCGCATACGGTGGTTGATGTCGTTGACGCATGGACACGCGCAGGTGTATCAGAATTTCGCTGTACATTATTGACAGGCCGCACGCACCAGATTCGTGTGCATTTGTCAGCGCACGGATTTCCTGTTTTATGCGACCCGATTTATGGTCGTGGCGCGGCGCGATTGGGCTCTGTTCGTGATGGCGATTTACTAGATTTTATAAAAACCCATAACGGGCAAATGTTGCACGCAGAATTTCTGGAATTTATGCACCCGGTCAGCGGTAAAAAAATGCACTTTCGTGCGCCATTGCCAGACGACATGGCAACATTAAAATCAATATTAGACGATATTGGTTAAAGTATATAATTTTTATTCACTTTTTTGTTGTGTTTTCATATCTTTTCACTTTATCAAATCGCGAAATTATGATATACTGAAATAATAAATGATGGAGTGAGTCAATGAGTATTCTTAAAAAATCTGTTGGTTTTATCGCATTTATGGCGTTTGTGCCGTCTGCGTTTGCGCTGACATCGCGTCTTGGGGTGGTTGCAACTGCGTCGTCGCGTATGCCCAGAATGACAACAGTCGTCACATCTGGCACAACAACGACAACAACATCTGCGTCGCTGTTGGAAAATGCAGAATGTATTGATGCGTACAACGCATGTATCAAGGGCGCCGATGCGTGTGGCCCAAATTTTGAAGAATGCACAACCAAGGTCTTGTTCCATGCCCAGATGCCCGATTGTATCAGCACTTTGGCACAATGCAGCGCGAACGGCATCACCAGCTTGTTCGGTACCAGTGATATCAGCGCGCTGTCCAATGTTGCGTCAAAAAATAGTTATGGCGAAATTACCGATTACACATATCCCACAGACGGCAGTGTTCTGGGACAAATGATTTCTGCGGCGGCAATTTCAAATCGTTATGATACAGGTAATTGTGTAAAACGGTATACATCATGCCTGAAAAAAGAAAGTGTCTGCGGAAATGATTTTGAATTATGCACCACCAACAGCGAATTCCGTCGTCAAATGGTGTTGTGCGATTCAACATTGGCGCGTTGCCAATCCGAAGGTAAAAAAGAATTGTTCGGAAATGCGACAACTACAACACCTACGGCGACCAGCCGCATTGGAGAAATGATTAGTGAAGGCGCCGCGTTGGCTGCGGTGAACGCGGTTTCTACATGCTACAAGGTTATTGACCAATGTATCTTGGGCGCATGCGCGACAAATCCATACAAATGTTATGAACAAGCAACCAGCACATCTGTGAAATTGGTTGATGCAATCAACAGTGGTGACGAAAACGCGGCAACTGCGGCGGCGTCTGCATCTAATGGCACTTCTTCAATGATGTTAGATGTTGGCACACCAATCACGACATCTGAAATTGCGGGCTATATTCGCGGTATGTGCGAATCGACAATTGGTTCAAATAAATATTGCTATGCTACATTTATTGGCAATGGTGCAATGCCAACCGCATCGCAATTAAGCGATGAAGACAACCAAGCAGAAGTTTATGACGCTGCATACAGTGCGCGTATGAACAATGCCATGAAAGCGCGTATCCAAGAACTGGTACAACAATATGATACCAAGGCAAAATCAAAATGTACTGACACAATCAAATCATGCGCAATGCGTGTTTGCGGCGGTGGTGTTGGTGCCGCATGTTACAGTACTGTATATGCCACGACCAATACAGAAAAATCTATCAACGGTAAAAACACATATGCCGATATTAAAACAGGTTGTGAATCTATTGTGAATACCGACCCATATTGCAAATATGCGGCAGAAAATCCAAACGATGTTGGCACATACACATATAAATACGTAAATGGTGCGGCATTTGATATTCTGTTCCCAGAATACAGCGACAGCGGTGACGACCCAATCGGTGTGGTTGCGGCATTAAATGCGTCTTTGGCAACATCTTATAATGATGCGGCAATTGCACAAATGAAACGGCAATGTCAATCTGTGGCGACCAGTTGCGTAAAATCGCTGTGCGGTACAGATTATCAGAATTGCTATCGCAATCGTACCGATGTATACAGCAATTTAACCGACACAGGCAATTCAACATTTGATAAATCTATGAACAAAGTCGGCGGTGTTTTGGATTACACAATTGTTTTAGGATTGTGTTTAGATACTGTTAAAAACGCAAGTGTTTGTTCGGAACATTTGGCGATTGAAACATATCGCTTGAAACGCGAAGACAACACAACGCCGTCATGGGGCGCCAATGGCACTGTGCGCGATGGCTGGATTGATGCAGGTTCTGCGACCGCCATTACTGCGGAAACAGAAACAGTGCAATCGGTTGACGAAAACGGTAATAACATTTGCACCAGTAAAACTGGCGAACAAGGCGTATGTTATACTGTTGATGCCAGTGGTAATGTATTTGACCAACCTGTTATGATTTCTTATACAACATATATTGAATCTCAGGCGGCAAATTCGCTGTTCAAAGATTTGATTTATGATTTGGAAAAAGAAGCGCAGGCAAAATATAATGCTAAATTGACCAAAGAACAAAATATGTGTCTGGCATTGAACAACGGCGGTATTTTGGGCAAATCTGATACTGGGTCTGCGTATATGTGGGTGAAATTAAAGAGCAATAAAGTCCCAGCGAATTATACGACCAATGGACTGACAACCAAACAATTTGTCGCCAGTAATGATTTGTATGGTTCGTTCTGTCGCGTGCGTGTAACATTGCAATCTGACGATAAACGGATTCAAGATGTTATAAACAAAGGCGCTGATTGGGCGACTGCATACTTTGCAACGGGCGACCCATTCACTTGCGGCAGCTGGATTCCAGGTTCAGAACTGGAAAAAATTGCAAATGCGGTTGCAAATGATGCCACAGCTGATAAAGCAGCATCACAAAAACGCACTCGTACATGGTTGACAGTATTGGGCGGTTTGGGTTCTGCCGTGGGCGGTGTTGCGCTGGGCGAAAGTATTCGCAAAGGAAATATTTTGGGTGGCTTGACCGGCTTGGGTGACAAAACCAAGAACGAAGACAAAAATAAAGATATTTGCAGAAATAATGTTACTTGGGCATTAGGTTATGTGAAAGCAGACCCGTCTTCATCAGATGTATCTGGTGTATCTGGATATAAAAACGAAGCAACAGCTGCAGCAAAGCAATTGGGCGTTGACTCGGCAAAAATAACAGCGGTAGAAACTGCATATACTACTTGGGCAAATAGCAGTGATGACAGAACAGGTGTGAGCGGTTTGAAAGCAGACGAATTAAAGACAGCGTTAAATGATTTGTCGGCGGAATGTAATTCTGTCTCGGACAAAGAAGACGACGAAAAAACTGGTGGTAACAAGGCATGGATTACCGCGGTCAGTACTGCTGTAACCGGCGCCGCAGGGACTGTGATAGTTAACAGATTGGTTAATGATATTCAAAGAACAAATCTGGATTCTGAAAAGCAGGCTGCATACGATGAATGGATGAACAATGTTGGTAATCACATTCAGTGCTATGTCGGCGGTGACGAAATTGGTGATTATGGCACCACAGCGGTTATCACACTGGAATAAAAAAACGGGGCCTCCGCCCCGTTTTTAGTTGTTAGTGATTAGTGTTAGTGGCGAGTCAAATAAGAGTCGGGCATTCGCCCGACGGCATTAATTCACTGGATTCCACGGTCAAGCCGTGGAATGACAACTCTTTTCTTTTTATTTCAATGCTAGGAACTTTGTTCGTATTTTAAGAAATAAAGAACTTGTCATTCTCGGGCTTGACCCGAGAATCCAGTTATTTAATGTAGTGAGCGCAGCGAACACCTTATTCCCTAACATAACCACTAACACTAACCACTAATCACTAATTTTCCCTTTCTTAATTGCGGAATGTATGATATAATTTTACCCAAGAGAGAATATGAAGCGGTTATCTGTATTTTTAACATGCGCGACCGTGTTCGTGTCGGCGAACGCGTTGGCGGCAAGTGTGTCCAGCACTGTGGGCAATAACTTGACCGCGTATAACAATGGCATGGGTTCAATCAATAACAACAATTGGAATAATTTAACCAATGTTCGCATGAACAGTGTTGCAAGTGCGCCTACGGCTGATTTCGGCAATTGCAATGCGCTGATTATTCGTTGTGCA